>NZ_CP053187.1:857500-1161875 GCF_013046825.1 Turicibacter sanguinis
TTTGCCTTACGTGCTCCTCTTACAAATACATCTTTTGCTTCATCTATATTATTAAAAAATTCAAATTCAGCACCATCTTCTTCATAGTTATTAGCATATAAGACCATGTCAACAGGACGCCCAGTTGTAATATCTTTATAAGTTGCAACTGGAATTACAATACGTGCATTCGTTTTATCTGGATTCATAAAAATACTTCGATCAATTGTGCGATATGCATATCCTGTATCCAAATCATCTAAGCGTACAAAGGCTCCAATCTCAGTACCGTACGCACGAATTTCACCTTTTTCGATTGCCAACGTTCCCATGTCATCAAAAATAGTTTTCATATCTTTAATTTCATCTTCTGCCATCAAACGCATTGCTTCTAGTGTTTCTGACTTACCTGCTCCACTATCTCCAATTACTACAATATTACTTTGAATACCATTTTTTAATGTTAATTCAATCATAGCACCATGTAATGGAAGTTTTTTCTCATTAATCATTTTGACATTATATAAAGTTAAAATCATTTTTTTCATATAACCAAAATAATCGTGATTTTCACTATAGGTCGCATATCCAATCATAATGTCATTTTCTTTATCTTGATAGAATACCGCACGATCTTCTTTATCTTTATTTCCATAAACATAAATTAAATCAGGTTTTCTGTCTTTACATTCTTCCAACTCTGCTAATTCAAATAAGTTACACATTGTAACCCCTTGAGCCATAAAATCACGATGAAAATATACGTAGGCTAGGGCAGTTCCTACTTTTGCAGGATACACAAACCAATTATTTGGATCTAGATATAATCCATCAAGTGGATTTATAAAAACCTCTTCGAAAATTCCATCCCTTTTTGTTCGTTTAGGATAAGTGATAAATGGCGGTGTTAATACAATGGACTCAATAAACGCCGGATATCTTAGCCCCCTATATTGCATTGGAAAATCCCATTGAATTTCATTTAATACTAAACCTGCATTTGCTCCAACAATTAATTGGCGATACACATTTTGACGATGTCCCATTAAACGCTCTTCAATAGTACGATAAACCTTTAATACTAAATTAGTAAAGTCATTATTTGCCTCGATAAATTTTATTTTTTGAATCCCAGTTCCTTCTGTACTGTTATAAATGACACTGTACCGTTCTAGACGACGCCAGTAATCGTATAATGCTTCAATAAATTCTATCAATGTATCCTTGTGTTGAAGTAACACTATAAATGATCGATTCATTTGCATAACTTCATCAATCTCTAATACCAATAATAATTTAAAAAGTGATGTTAACTCCGTTGCTACTCGATTTTCACCACATACATAAACTAATTGTTCATAAATTGGTGATTCTTTCTTTTTCAATCTATTTAAGAAACGTGTTAATACTTTCTCAAACCCTTGACTATTTAATAATTCATCTTCAGTATTGCAATAATGTGCAGAAAAGTTAATAACTGCAGTATTACGTTCTAATTCGAATTGTGGCTTCATTATGTATTCTCCCCTCTAAAGCTACTTTTGACATTCCGGTAAAACTTCTTTTATGTATTGCACTAACAAATCAATTTCTTGTTTTGTGATTTCCCCTATAATTCCAACGCGTAACATTTTACCTGCATATGAACCCATTCCACCTGCTACAGTAAAGTTATATCTTTCATCAATTAAAGCAGTCAATTTGCTAGCATTGATATTTTCAGGAGCTAATACGGGAACTAACACATTTCCTCTAATACTTTCGTCTTTAATAAATAATTCAAGGCCGAGATTTGCAAGTTTTTCTTCAGCATATTTTCGAACTTGAACTTTATTTGCAATCACGCTTTCAAGACCTTGATTCAACAATCCATCTAATGCTGTTTTTAATGCTACAACGATAGAAATTGCTGGAGTAAATGGCTGTTCTGATTTTACTTCATAATAATGAAGATATTTTTTATAATCGAAATAATATTTTGGGAGATTTGAATATTCTAAACTCAATTTTGCTTTATCACTTAAGGCTACAAAACTCAATCCAGGAGGTAAGTGGAATCCTTTTTGACTACTTGCCACCGCACAATCTACTCCCCATTCATCTAAATGGAACTCTTGTACAACCATCCCACTAATACAATCCGCAATTAATAAACGATTTGTATCTTTCGTTAAATCCCCTAAAGCTTTCAAATTATTTACAACACCTGTTGCTGTCTCATGATAAGTTACAAATACACCTTTAATTTCGGGATATTTTTCTAAAATTTCTTTTACATCATTTAACTCATAACTTTTTCCCCAATCATAAGCTAACTCATGTACTTTTAATCCATATACAGTACAAATTTCAATAAATCTTTGACCAAACCATCCTGTATTAATGACTAAAACTTCATCCCCATTAGAGAATAGGTTAACGATTGTTGACTCCATTGACCCTGTTCCTGAAGATGTTAAAATAATTACATCATTTTTAGTATCAAATATTCTTTTTAACCCTTCGTTTACATCTTTAATTAATTGATGATAATCAGCCATACGATGATGAATTAAATCTTGCCCTAATACTTCTCGAATTTCCATTGGAATATTCGTAGGACCTGGCGTAAATAATACCTTACTCACTTTCTCACCCACTTCATAAAATTACAAGCTCATTTATAAAATACATCTTTTTAAAAATTTTGTCATTATGCTTTGCAAATATGTAATAAAAATAGACTTAAAGGGAGATTACAAAGATCTCCCTTTTTATATTTTTACTCGACAAATTTCTTTGCAATGTCTAGTCTGTAGAACAAATCATCACAAGTAATTTTTTCTATTTGTCGATAAACATTAGTTCGAGCTTTGTCTAAAGTTTCACCACTTCCAACAACAAAGAGAACGCGTCCACCGTTTGTTGTATAGTCTCCATCTACTAATTTAGTTCCCATGTGACAAACGTCTACATCTTCCAGTAAATCAAGACCTTTAATAATTGCGCCTTTATTATAATTTCCTGGATAACCTTTAGCGGCTAACACAACTCCAACAGTTGGTTTATCTGACCATACACACTCGATTTCTTTCCCCTCAAGCAGTGATAACATGATTTCAGAAAGGTCTGTCTCTAAACGAGGAAGTAGCACTTCCGTTTCTGGATCTCCAAAGCGAGCATTGAATTCAATAACTTTAATACCTGACGATGTTTTCATTAATCCAGCATATAAGATTCCCGTAAATGGTATATTTTCAGCAATCATTGCCTTCGTCATTGGTCCAATAACCATTTTAATCGCTTCCTCATAATCTGATTCCAAAATAAGCGGATGTGGACTGTGATTCCCCATTCCTCCTGTGTTCAACCCTTCATCATTATCATATGCACGCTTATAATCACGTGCAATAGGCATTGGGTTATAAAGTTCATTTGCGACAAAAGCCATTAACGAAAACTCTTCACCTTCCAAGAACTCCTCGATCACTACTTTCGAAGAGGCCTCATCAAACTGACGATATAATAACATTGATTCTAAAGTCTCAATTCCTTCTTCTAATGTTTGACAAATAACTACACCTTTGCCAGCAGCTAGTCCATCTGCTTTAATAACAATTGGCATAGACTGTGTTTTTAAATACTCAACCGCGGGCTCAAATTCTGTAAATTCTTTATATACTGCCGTTGGAATATTATATTTTGACATCATCTGCTTAGCAAAGGCTTTACTGCCTTCAATTAAAGCTGCTTCTTTAGTTGGGCCAAACACTTTTAATCCTTTTGAATTGAAACTATTAACAACTCCCGCTACAAGAGCCATTTCTGGCCCCACTATGGTTAAATCAATTTGATTTTCCAACGCAAAGTCAGTAAGTGCCGCTACGTTTGTTTCCTCAATTGGTACTAAAGTTGCCTCAATCATTCCATCATTTCCTGGTGCACAGAAAATTTGAGAAACTTTTTTATCGCGCATTAATTTTTTTATGATGGCATGCTCACGTCCCCCACGCCCAATAACTAAAACTTTCATAAATTTCTCCCTATCCTCACCAAATTAATGTTTAAAATGTCTTACTTTTGTAAATACCATCGCAATTCCAAATTTATTACAAGCATCAATAGAATCTTGATCTTTAATCGATCCACCTGGTTGAATGATTGCTTTAACTCCATATTTAGCAGCTAATTCAACTGTATCCGACATCGGGAAGAAAGCATCTGATGCTAAATATGAACCTGATGCCAATTCATTAGCTTGTTCAAGTGCAATTTTAGCCGCACCGACGCGATTCATTTGGCCTGCACCAACTCCTACAGTCATATTATCTTTCACTAAAGCAATCGCATTCGACTTCACATGTTTTACAACTTTAAATCCAAATAATAATTGTTCTAAGTCTTCTTGTGTTGGTTTTACTTCTGTTACACATTCTAAGTCTTCAAGTGTTACTTCTAGTGTGTCTAAGTCTTGTTGTAATAATCCACCTTTAACTGTTGTTAATTTATGTCCTAGTTGACGACGATTTGACATGTCTGTTGTTAATAGGCGGATATTTTTCTTTTGTTTTAAAATTTGTAATGCTTCTTCTGTAAAACTTGGTGCAATAATAATTTCTAAGAAGATTTTATGAAGTTCTGTTGCTACTTCTTTGCTAACTTCACGGTTAAGAGCAACAATTCCACCAAAGATTGACGTTGAATCTGCTTCATATGCTTTTGCATAAGCTTCCTCGATTGTTGATCCAATTCCAACACCACATGGATTCATATGTTTTACCGCAACCGCTGCTGGTGCTTCAAATTCAGCTAAAATTTCAAGTGCCGCATTAGCATCTGCAATATTGTTGTATGACAATTCTTTTCCATGTAATTGTTCACTCGCCACTACACTGTAAGATGGTTTTTCTAATGTTTGATAAAATGCTGCTGACTGATGTGGATTTTCTCCATAGCGTAATGATTGTTTTAGGTCGTATGTAACAGTAAGTTTTTCTGGAATTTCAATTTCGTTGATTTGATTAAAGTAGTTTGCAATCATTGCATCATAGGCTGCTGTATGATTAAATACTTTTCCAGCTAATTTTTGACGCGTGTTTAAGGTTGTATTTCCATGTTCACGAATTTCATCAATAATTTGATCGTAATCTTTAACATCTACAACGACTGTTACGTCATTAAAGTTTTTAGCTGCAGAACGTAGCATTGAAGGTCCACCGATATCGATGTTTTCAATTTTATCTTCATGTGTTGATTCAGGATTTTGAATTGTTTTTGCAAATGGATATAAGTTAACACAAACTAAATCTATGTACTCGATGTTGTTTTTTGCTACTTGTTGTTGGTGATATTCATCACCACGTTTTGCTAATAGACCACCATGAACTAATGGATGAAGCGTTTTGACACGTCCTTCTAAAATTTCCGGGAACCCTGTCACCTCGTCAATGGAAATAATATTCATTCCCGCTTCTTCTAATGACTTTTTTGTTCCACCTGTTGAAATAATATCGTATCCTAATTCAATTAAATTTTGTACAAATGGCACTAAGTTTGTTTTATCTGACACACTTACTAATGCACGTTTCATCTCTCTTCATCCTCCTAAATATTTAGCAATTGTTTAATGACAGTTGGATATAGCTCATGTTCTAAGTCATGAATTTTTTGCTCTATTTCTTCTCTTGTCTCTAACCCTGTACGTTTAAAACAAACTTGGTCAATAATCATCCCTGTATCAATACCTGAATCAACGTAATGAACAGTCACTCCCATAATTTTAACCCCATATTTTAATGCGTCTGTGATTCCATCCCGACCAGGAAAAGCTGGTAATAATGCAGGATGGATGTTAATGATTTTTCCTTCGTAAACATCTAATAAAGTTTGACCAACAATGCGCATGTAGCCTGCTAAAACAATTAAATCTGGGTTAAGGGGGATTAACTGAGTACAGATTTCTTGTTCGAAGGCTTCTTTACTAGAATATTCTTTTGAATTAAAAACGAAGGTTGGAATGTTCATTTTATGAGCTCTTTCAATGCAATAGGCACCCGGTTTATCACAAACAAGCAGTGCTACTTCGCAGGCTTGTTTATGTAATTTTTCAACGATAGTTTGAAAGTTACTACCATTCCCTGAAGCAAAGACAACTATTTTTTTCATACTAGTTGTACTCCTTCTTCAGCTACAACGTGACCGATGATATGTGGAGTTTCTCCTGCTTCTGTTAAGACCTCCATTGTTTTTTGAACTGAGTCTTTTGATACAATGATAATCATTCCAATTCCCATGTTAAAGACGTTATACATTTCGCGCTCGTCTAAGTTTCCAAGTTCTTTTAAGTAATTAAAGATTGGAGGCATTGGATATGAGTTTTTATTAATGACGACTCCGTGCCCCTCTGGTAATGTACGTGGAATGTTCTCATCAAATCCTCCACCTGTAATGTGAGCCATCCCATGTACTTCAACTTCTTTTAGTAAAGCCAAGATTGGTTTAACGTAGATTTTTGTTGGTGCTAAGACGGCCTCTGCTACTGTGGCTTGAAGTGATTCAACGTATTGGTTTAAATCGACGTTATGGTCTTTGAATAAGATTTTACGTACTAATGAGTATCCATTTGAGTGAATTCCACTTGATGAAAGTCCGATGATGATATCACCTTCACTTACTTTTTCACCCGTGATTAATTCATCTTTTTCAACAACTCCAACTGCAAATCCAGCTAAATCATAATGTCCATGCTCATACATATCTGGCATTTCGGCTGTTTCCCCACCGATTAAAGCAGCTCCCGCTTGCTCACATCCATCTGCTACTCCTTTAACGATAGCCTCAATTTTAGCAGGTTCATTTTTTCCAACCGCCACGTAATCTAAGAAATATAAGGGTTCTGCTCCTTGTACAACGATATCATTCACACACATTGCGACGCAATCGATTCCAATTGTGTCATGAACATCTGCTTTAATTGCCACCATTAACTTAGTTCCGACTCCATCTGTCCCCGATACTAAGAGAGGGTTTTGGTAATCAAGTGACGATAAATCAAACATAGCACCAAATGATCCAATTCCCGAAAATACTCCTGGACGATTCGTTTTTGCGATATGTTTTTTGATTCGATTAACCGATTCGTAACCTGCTTCTAGACTTACACCTGATTGTTCGTACGCTTTACTCATCTTCTCCACCCCTTATTTAACTTCTTTGTTTGCATTTATAACATCTTCATATAGATATGTCGGATAGTCTCCATTAAAACATGCGACACATTGACCACAGTTTTTACCGTAAGTTACAGGTCGGCCAATACCTTTTGTTAGTCCTTCTACTGAAATAAAGGCTAATGAATCGGCTCCAATTACGTGTCTTATTTCTTCTGTTGTATGGGTTGCAGCAATTAATTCATCGTATGTTGAGAAATCAACTCCATAAAAACATGGAAATTTGATTTCTGGTGAGGCGATACGCACGTGAACTTCTTTAGCCCCTGCATCACGTAACATATCTACCATTCGGCGTGATGTTGTCCCACGAACAATTGAGTCATCAATTAAAATAACGCGTTTATCTTTAACGATTGAACGAACAGCTGATAATTTCATCTTAACGCCTTGTTCACGAAGTTCTTGTGAGGGCTGGATAAAGGTTCGTCCAATGTATTTATTTTTAATCATGCCAATTTCAAATGGAATATTAGCTTCTTCTGCATATCCGATAGCTGCACTTAATCCCGAATCTGGTACTCCTACAACGATATCTGCTTCAACGTGTGATTCTTTAGCTAGAACTCGGCCACAATTTTTACGTGCTTGGTGAACGTTAATTCCTTCTACATCACTATCTGGTCTTGCAAAGTAAACGTACTCCATGCTACACATGCTACGATGACAAGTTTTGGCGTAGCGGTCTGACGTTATCCCATTTAAGTCAATTCTGATGACTTCTCCTGGATGAACATCTCGCAAATATTCTGCTCCAATCACATCAAAAGCACATGTTTCCGATGCAACGACAATTCCTTTATCACCAATTCGACCAAGAGATAGTGGACGTAATCCCAGTTTATCTAAAGCGATGTACATTTCATTTTCTTTTAATAGTAGGAAGGCGAAAGCTCCCTCGATATAAAGTAGGGATTCCTTCAAAGCTGTCATCATATCTCCACGTTGGCGTTTGATTAAATGAGCGAGAATTTCTGAATCAGAGGTAGTCTGAAAGATGCTTCCCTCGTTTTCAAGATAGACTTTAAGTTGATTTGCATTGACTAAATTTCCATTATGACAAAGACCAAGTGGTCCTGATTGAGAGCGGAATAGGAAAGGTTGAACGTTCATAATTCCGCCTCCGCCTGCTGTTGAATAACGAACGTGTCCAATCGCATGGATTCCCTTTAGACGATCGATATCTTGTTGAGTAAAAACATTTCGAACAAGTCCTTCTCCTTTATGTTGATGAAGCATTTTGCCATCACTCGTAACGATTCCAGCGCCTTCTTGACCACGATGTTGAAGAGCATGTAATCCGTAATAAGTTAATTCAGCTGCATTTTCATGATTGAAGATTCCAAAGACTCCACACTCTTCATTCATTTTATTTTCGAAAAATAAATCTAATTCTGCCATATTATTCACCTTAGCGACTTACGCGATTTAAGATTTCAATATAGGCTTCTTCAACATTTCCTAAGTCGCGACGGAAACGATCTTTATCTAACTTTTCGTTTGTTTTTTTATCCCATAAACGGCATGTATCTGGTGAGATTTCATCGGCTAACACAATTTCCCCATTTTTTGTACGTCCAAATTCAATTTTGAAATCAATTAAGCGAATGTCTTGTGCGTCGAAGAATTCAATCAATGCTTTGTTGATTTCTAATGTCATTTCTTTAATTTTTGCTAACTCTTCATAAGTCGCTAAATCTAATGCTACCGCGTGATCTTCATTAATCAACGGATCCCCATAAGCATCATTTTTATAACATAATTCATAAACCACGTTCGATGGAATTGTCCCTTCTTCGATTCCTAAACGTTTTGCCATACTTCCTGCAATAATGTTGCGCACGATAATTTCTAAAGGAACAATTTCAACTTTATGACATAATTGATCACGATCATTTAATTTTTCAATGAAATGGGTTTTCACTCCACGTTTTTCTAACATTTCAAAAATGATTGTTGTAATCGCATTGTTTAAAATACCTTTGTTTGCGATGCTTGATTTTTTTACCCCATTAAATGCTGTTGCATCGTCTTTATAATGAATAATAACTTTGTGATCATCGTCCGTTTTAAAAATTTGCTTTGCTTTTCCTTCATATAACATTACTCGAGTTGGGTTCATGGCCTTATCCTCCGTTTTTCTCTCTTTGTATAGTCTCTCTTTTATCTTTTTACTTGTTAGGGTGACGCTGTGCTTTCTCATTAGATATATAAGAACCTCTAAGTTTTGTGGATTTTTAAACATTTAGCGGTTCTATAGTTATACCTTAGTATCAAAAGGGTTTAAATACTAAGCCTGATGATAAAACGATTGATTACATTTCAGTTTATATATAGAACTTTTGAATCTAGTTTCTTCTCGCAATACGCTCGTAAAGTTCTAAAGCCTCTTCTGTCTCCCGATAATTCAGACTTTATTCACTTCCTACGCGTGTTAATTGCGAGACTCAACGTTTTATTTAAAGTATTTTACTCCGCTTTGGAACAGTAATTGATCGTAATTACCTGGGACATTTTTGAAAATTTGACTTCCGATGCGCTCTGAGTGCCCCATTTTTCCAAGAATGCGTCCATCTGGACTTGTAATTCCTTCAATGGCAGCGATTGATCCATTAGGATTGTAGATTCCATCCATTGTTGGTTTTCCAGTTACGTCTACGTATTGAGTCGCGACTTGACCATTTTTGATTAATTTTTTAATCACAGCATCATTCGCTACAAATTTCCCTTCTCCATGCGAAATTGCGATATTGTGAATATCTCCAACGTTTGCCCCCGATAACCAAGGTGATTTGTTTGAGGCAATACGTGTTTGTATAATTTTTGACATATGTCGGTTCGTATTGTTTTTAACTAGAGTTGGTGAGTCTTCAGTTACCATTCCAAACTGTCCATATGGTAATAATCCTGATTTAATTAATGCTTGGAATCCATTACAAATACCTAAGATTAATCCATCACGCTCTAATAATCCTTCAATACTTTCACGTACCTGTTCATTCATTAAAACTGATGTAATAAATTTTCCTGATCCATCTGGCTCATCTCCAGCACTGAATCCTCCAGATAGCATTAACATTTGAGATTCATTAATGTGTTTAACCATACGTTCAATTGAAGCTTCAATATCTTGATGATTTTGATTACAAAATACATCAATGATTGATTTTGCCCCAGCTTGTTCGAAGGCTCTTGCACTATCATATTCGCAGTTTGTTCCTGGGAATACTGGCAAGAATACTTGTGGTGTTGATTTTATTGATGATGTTTTAATGATGGTATTTTTATAGTCAATGATTGGAACCTCTATTTTTTCAGCTTCAGCGGCAACTGGATATAAATTGCCAAATGTTCCTTGCCATGCTTCTAAGCTTTCTTCAATCGTGATGGCCTCTTGATTGATGACGATTAAAGGTTCCGATGTTGTTTTTCCAAGTAAGTGCGCATGATCAAATAATAATGGTCGATCAGACTCTACGATAATCGATCCCAGTTCTAAGTCGAATACATCATAACCTGTTTTAATGGTTGCACCAATTTTATTCCCGAAACTCATTTTTGCTAATGCTTCAGCAATCCCTCCCTGTTTAACCGAGAAAGCTGATTTAATACATCCGACTGTAACCATGTCATAAATATAGTCAAAGTTAGTTTTTAACTGTTCAATATTTGGCATTAAATCTTTAGTTGGTTCATGTTTAATTAAATAAATATAGTTTTCCGGTGCCTTGAATTCTGGTGATAAAACTTTGTTTGCTTTTTCTGTTTGAACTGCAAATGAAATGAATGTCGGTGGAACATGTAATTCTTCAAATGATCCACTCATACTATCTTTTCCACCGATTGCAGGTAAATTAAACCCTTTTTGAACGTAAATTGACCCGAGTAGCGCTGCAAACGGTTGTCCCCAGTTTTGTGGGTCTTGTCCTAAACGACGAAAGTATTCTTGAAATGAGAAACGAATTCCTTGCCATCTTCCACCTAAGGCAATGATTCTTGCCATTGATTCAACTACTGCATAAGCTGCTCCATGGAATGGTGACCAGGATGTAATTTCTGGATTATATCCATAAGTTAACATACTAACTGTATTTGTCACACCATGACGTAGTGGAATTTTATGAACTGATCCTTCCGTCTCAGTTAATTGATATTTTCCTCCATAAGGCATTAAAACAGTCGTTCCCCCAATGGTTGAGTCAAACATTTCAACCATTCCTTGCTGTGATGCAACATTTGGTTGTTTTAAATTATTTAGGAATTTATCTTTAATTGTGTTTCCTTGTATTTTACTTTGGAATGGATTAGATTCTAAATCTGTTTTAATTGTAACGTTTGTTGTTTGACGCGCACCATTTGTATCTAAGAAAGTACGTGATAAGTTGACGATTGGACGACCATTCCAATTCATCACTAAACGATTGGTATTTGTCACTTCTGCAACAACAGTTGCTTCTAAGTTTTCATGATGTGCAAAGTTAATAAAAGTTTCTACATCTTTAGAAGCGACCAAGACTGCCATACGCTCTTGCGATTCTGAAATTGCAAGTTCTGTTCCATTTAATCCATTGTATTTGACTGGAACAGCATTTAAGTCGATGTTTAATCCATCAGCAAGTTCCCCAATGGCAACAGCTACGCCTCCTGCTCCGAAATCATTACATTTTTTGATTAAGCGCGTTACTTCTCCATTTCTAAATAAACGCTGAATTTTTCTTTCAGTCGGAGCATTTCCTTTTTGAACTTCTGATGAAGCTGTTTGAATTGATGTTTCATTATGAGCTTTGGATGATCCTGTTGCCCCACCAATTCCATCTCTTCCTGTACGCCCACCAAGTAGAATGATGACGTCTCCAGGAGCTGGTTTTTCACGGCGAACATCACTTGCTTTAACTGCTCCGACTACTGCTCCGACTTCCATGTGCTTTGCTTTGTATCCTTCATGATAAACTTCACGAACAAAGCTTGTTGGTAATCCAATTTGATTTCCGTAAGAGCTATTTCCATCTGCTGAACGTTTTGAAATAATTTTTTGAGGAAGTTTACCTTCCATCGTATCTTCGATAGATTCTAAAACATTTGCTCCACCACTAATACGCATCGCTTGGTAAACATATGAACGTCCAGATAGTGGATCACGAATTGCTCCACCAATACATGTTGAAGCCCCACCAAATGGTTCAATTTCTGTTGGATGATTGTGTGTTTCGTTTTTAAACATTAATAACCATGGTTCGTTAACCCCATCAACATCGACATCTATATAAACACTACAAGCATTAATTTCGTCTGACACTTCTAAATCATTTAATAATCCTAATTTGCGTTGTTCTTTCATTGCAATAGTTGCCATATCCATTAATGTCATTGGCTTTTTATTATGGTGAACACGCTCTCGCATTGCGCAGTATTCATTGAAAGTTTGTTGTAAAATTTCATGGAATCGTCCACTTTCGAATGTTACATTTTCAATTAATGTTTCAAACGTTGTGTGACGGCAGTGATCTGACCAGTAAGTATCTAATACTTTTAACTCTGTTTCTGTTGGATTTCGTTTTTCTTCCTTTAAGAAGTAATCTTGAATTAATTTGATGTCTGCTAGGGACATGGCCATCCCGTGTGTCTTTAAGAATGCCGCTAACGCTTCCTCTTTATAGTCAACGAATCCTTCATATGTTTTGACATCTTCAATTTCTATTGATTCATCTAATTGAAGTGGTGCTGTTAAATCTTTTTCACGCATTTCAATCGGATTGATATAGTAGTTTTTAATTTTAGCTAATTCTTCTTTTGACTGTACTCCATCCAAAATAATCACTTTTCCACTCTTAACACGAACCTCATCATTTCCTGTTAAAAGTTGAATACATTGAATTGCTGAGTCGGCACGTTGATCATATTGCCCGGGTAAATATTCTACTGCAAAATAGGTTTTATCACTTAACTCAATTGAGTCACTTGTCATATCTGTTACAATTTCAGATAAAACATTTTGCTTCGCTGTTTCAAGTTCTGTTTCATTAACGTTAAATAAATCATATATATTAATGACACGAGTATTAGTTAGGTTTAAATGTAAATTTTCATTCAAATCATGCCGTAAACTTTTAGCTTCTGTTGCATAGATATCCTTCTTCTCCACAAAAATACGATACTGACTCATTTTCCTCATCCTCACCCTTTTTACTTTGGAAAGTTTTCTAAAAACAGTTCCACAGTTTTATGTAAATCTTCTCTCTTCTTACTTGTAAATGTCATATGTCCAACTTTACGATTTGCTCGTAATTCTTCTTTTCCATAAAGGTGAACTTTTGCCTGATGAAATTCAGGTGTTGTCCACATTTTTAAGGCATAGTCAACATGTTGGCCTAGCAAGTTGACCATGATAGCTGGCTCTATTAGGGTTGGCTTAATTAGTGGTAAGCCACATACTGCTCGAATATGTTGTTCAAATTGCGAAATGTTGCAAGCATCAATTGTATAGTGTCCTGAATTATGAGGACGTGGTGCTAATTCATTAATAATAATGTCATCACCTATAACAAACATCTCAATCGCAAGTGTTCCAACAAAATCTAAACGTTCAATTAAAGTTCTTGCTATTTCTTCCGCCTTTATCATAAGCTCTGAACTAATATCAGCTGGTACGATACTTAAGTGTAAGATATGATTTTGATGAATATTCTCCGCTACCGGGAATGTCTCGACATCACCATTTGTGCCTCTTGTTACGATGACTGAGATTTCTTTTTCAAAAGGAACAAATCCTTCGAGGATACATTCTGTTCCTTCGACAATAGGAATAACTTCTAAGATATCTTCATCAGTTTTTAGCATCCATTGTCCTTTGCCATCATATCCACCACACGTCGTTTTCAAAATAGCTGGGTACCCTAATTGCTTAATGGCATATCTTAACTCCGCTTCACTTTCGACTTTCATGAATGGTGCTGTTTTAAATCCACAATCATTAATGGCGATTTTTTCTAAAAAGCGATGTTGAGTAATCGCAATTGGTCGATTTCCTTGGGGGAGATACCCTTTAGATTCTAGTTGCTTAATCATCTCACTTGAGACATTTTCAAACTCATAGGTAATGACGTCACTTTGTTTAAATAAGGATAACAATGCTAATTCATCATCATAAGTTGCATTAATTTCGATATCAGCAACTTGGGCAAGTGGTCCATTTGCTACTGGTTCTAAAACGGCAATTTTATATCCCATTTGTTTAGCAGCAATTGCCATCATTCTTCCAAGTTGTCCTCCACCGATAATTCCAATCGTTGATGGGGGTAATATTAACTTACTCATTTAAATCGCAATCTCCCAGTACTGAATCCGTCATCTCTTTACGATAATTTTCTAAATAAACTGCAATTTCTTGATATGATGTGCTTAACATGGAAGCTGCTAATAATCCTGCATTTTTGGCTCCAGCTTTTCCAATAGCTACTGTAGCTACCGGAATTCCTCCTGGCATTTGAACAATAGATAGTAACGAATCGAGTCCATTTAAAGCTCTTGATTGAACCGGTACTCCAATAACCGGAAGTGTTGTTTTAGCAGCAACCATTCCAGGAAGGTGCGCAGCACCTCCTGCTCCTGCAATGATTACTTTAATTCCCCTATTACGTGCAGCCTCTGCATATTCAAACATTTTATCTGGTGTTCGATGCGCTGAAACGACACTAGCTTCATAAGAGATTTCTAATTGCTCTAAAACTTTCATCGCTTCTTGCATTGTTTCGAAATCTGATTTACTTCCCATGATAATTCCAACCAATGGTTTGGGTGAGATTTCGTATATTCTCTCCATCAAAAATCCTCCCTATTTTATTTTTTCTATCCTTATATATATGCTTTTAGAATAACCCGATACATTCACCCTCTGGTGTTACATCCATTTTTAAAGCAGCTGGTTCTTTCGGTAATCCTGGCATTGTTAAGACGTTACCTGTTAAGCAAACAATGAATCCAGCTCCTGCTGAGATACGAACTTCACGAATTGTAATGTCAAAATCAGTTGGACGTCCAAGAACTTTTGGATCATCACTTAATGAAACTGGTGTTTTAGCCATACATACTAAGTAATCTTCGTATCCTAATTTTTTTATTGTTTCTAATTGCGCTTTTGCTTCGTCTGTATAGTTTACTCCGCGTGCCCCATAAATTTTTTGAGCGATTGTTAAGATTTTCTCCTCTAATGTTTGGTTACGCTCATAAATTTGATTAAATGTTTGATTGTTCTCTTCAATTAGTGAGACAACTCGAGTTGCTAATTGCTTAGCACCAGCTCCTCCATTTAACCAAACATTTGCGATTTCGCATGGATGATTATTTTGTTCACACCAAGATGTTAAGAATTCAAGTTCTGCCTCTGTATCATGCGTGAATTGGTTAACTGCTACGATGTATGGCAAATTAAATTGCGTGATTGAATCAATATGTTTAGCTAAGTTTTCGATTCCTTTTGATAAGGCTTCAACGTTTTCTTCTTTTAAATCTTCATATTCAACGCCACCATGCATTTTTAATGCACGAATTGTTGCGACGATAACAACACAGTCTGGTGTAAGTTTTCCTTCACGACATTTAATATCTAAGAATTTTTCTGCTCCTAAGTCAGCTCCAAATCCGGCCTCAGTAATCACATAGTCTCCAAGTTTTAAAGCAGTTTTAGTTGCAATAATAGAGTTACATCCATGAGCAATATTTGCGAATGGTCCTCCATGAACGATAGCTGGTGTATGCTCGCATGTTTGAACTAGATTCGGTTTAATTGCATCTTTTAATAACATGGCAATTGCACCTTCAATTTTTAAATCTTTAACGTGAACTGGGTGATCATCCGGAGTATAAGCGACGATGATATTTCCTATACGAGCTTTTAAATCCTCTAAGCTTGTAGCTAAACAAAGGATTGCCATAATTTCAGAAGCAACTGTAATGTTAAATCCATCTTTACGTTCAATTCCATTAACTTTTGAACCTTGTCCAATCGTGATATCACGTAATGTACGATCGTTTAAGTCTAAACAGCGTTTGAATACAATTTTAGTTGGATCAATATTACATTCGTTACCTTGATACATATGATTATCTAGTAATGCACAAATAGCATTGTTTGCTGTTGTAATAGCGTGAATATCTCCTGTAAAGTGAAGATTTAAATCTTCCATCGGTAATACTTGTGAGTACCCTCCACCAGTTGCTCCACCTTTAAGTCCCATAACTGGTCCAAGTGATGGTTCACGTAAGGCGATAACAGATTTCTTATCAATATGGTAAAAACCTTGCCCAAGACCTACTGTCATCGTTGTTTTTCCTTCTCCGGCTTTAGTTGGGCTAATAGCTGTTACTAGGACTAATTTTCCGTCTTTTTTATTTTGATTCATGACACTTAAGTCAATTTTCGCCTTATATTTTCCATAACATTCAACTTCATCTTCAATCCCTAATTGTTTAGCAATCTCAATAATTGGTTTTAATTCAATTTCTTTTGCAATTTGTAAATCATTTTTCATTTAAAATCCACTCCTCTTTGTTTTAATAGCTAACCAAGATATTTCATCTATCTAGAAATAGATATGTTTTTAATAGTTTTAATCCGACTCAGTATCTAAATCTTTTCAATACGAAGATTAACTACAATGCATTTATCACTTAGCAATTATCCAAAATAATCTATTCTTAACTGCTAGGACACGCAGAAGTTTTTCAAAGTTTAGAAACTTCTGTACAATGACATATCTATATTCTTTACTTTAATAAAGCAAAAGAATCTTTTTAGCTACTTTTTTATTTGTAGAAATAAAAAAGCACCTTTAGGACTTAACTAAAGGTGCTAATAGTTAAATGTAACTCTAAAGAATTATATTAGGTAAGTTAAATAAAGCCTTCATCGAGACTATTTTTGCTTTCACTAACATATGACTTTGCGATACACTTTATTATTAGACAACCTTCATAGTCCCTGTATTTACGGTAAGGGGTAGAAACTTTCGAACCATATTATCGATGATATATGAATGCTGTGATTTTTATGTGATTTACTGTAGGTATCAAATTAATTGTAAAAAAAAACATATGCGTTAGTAAAAACACTTAACCCATACGTTTAACTTTTTCGATACACTATTTTTAATTGTAGGCATACGATTGGTGTAAATTGATTCATCTGTTTTGTCATTTGAATTCGCTCCATTTTCTCCAACCCCCTACAAATTCTACAACTTATTTACAATTGCATTATAAACTAATAAAAAATAAATATCAATATCGTTTAGCAAATTTTTCATATGAAAACGAAATAAACATTTTTCATTTTTAGATCCCCTTTAATAGGTTATTATCGTTAACCAAATTGAAGAACACTTTTTGAATCATTTTTTATAAAACTATTAATTTTGAAAAATTATTTTCTATTGCACAGTGTTTGAGTATATGCTATCATGTTTACAACTAAAAAACGGGCTATTCATTAAATAGCTCTTTGAGGACATGAACATGATTATAACATAAGGAGGCCCCACCATGAGCACATTAAATGGTAAAGTAGTATATCAAGGATTAACATTCGATGATGTTTTATTAATCCCTCAGCGTAGTGAAGTATTACCTAAAGACGTTTCTTTAAAAACAAAACTAACACGTGAAATCGAGTTAAATATCCCAATTATTTCTTCAGCAATGGATACAGTAACTGAATCACGTTTAGCAATTGCTCTTGCTCACCAAGGTGGAGTTGGATTTATCCATAAAAATATGTCAATTGAAGAACAAGCAGAAGAAGTTCGTCGCGTTAAATTATATCAAAATGGAATGATTTCAGATCCTGTAACATTATCTGCTGACATTACAATCGCCGAAGCTAATGAAAAGTGTAAACATTATAAAGTTTCTGGATTCCCAGTTGTTAATGAGAATGGAATCTTAACTGGTATTATTACTAATCGTGATATGAAATACCGTGAAGACCAAACAGTTAAAGTATCAGAAGTTATGACAGGACGCGATGCTTTAATTACTGCTCCAGTTGGTACAACACTTGATGAAGCTAAACAAATATTAATGCAACATCGTATCGAAAAATTACCAATCATTAACGATGCGGGTATCTTATGCGGATTAGTAACCATCAAAGATATTGATAAAACAATGTCTTACCCAAATAGTTGTAAAGATTCTCAAGGACGTTTACGTTGTGGTGCCGCTGTTGGGGTTGGAGCTGATACATTAGATCGCGTAGCTGCTTTAGTTGATGCGGGTGTAGATGTTATTACAGTGGACTCTGCTCATGGTCATTCAGTTGGTGTTATTGAAACAGTGCGTAAAATCAAGGAAACTTATCCACAGTTACAAGTAATCGGTGGAAATATCGTAACTCCAGAAGCCGCAAAAGATTTAATTGATGCGGGTGCTGATGCCGTTAAAGTTGGTATTGGACCTGGTTCTATCTGTACAACTCGCGTTGTTGCTGGAGTTGGTGTTCCTCAAATTACAGCTGTTAACGAAGTATACGAATACTGTAAAACAGTTGGTGTTCCGGTTATCGCTGATGGTGGTTTAAAATTAAGTGGTGACTTTGTAAAAGCTATTGCAGCAGGAGCTGACTGTGCAATGTTTGGTGGTTTATTCGCAGGATGTGAAGAAGCACCAGGTGAAGAGATTTTATATAACGGTCGTCGTTATAAAACATATGTAGGAATGGGCTCTTTAGCTGCTATGAAACGCGGTTCAAGTGATCGTTACTTCCAAGGCGGAAAACAACAAGAGGCTAAAAAATTAGTTCCAGAAGGAATTGAAGCTCGCGTTCCATTCAAGGGAAAACTTGAAGATGTCGTTTACCAATTATGTGGTGGATTACGTGCCGGAATGGGATATTGCGGAACAGCAACGATTGAAGATTTAAAAACAAATGGTAAATTTGTTCGTATTACAGGAGCAGGATTACGTGAATCTCATCCACACGATGTTGAAATTACTCAAGAAGCTCCAAACTATCAAAAATAACATAAAAAAAGAGAACCTTCAAAAAAGATGGTTCTCTTTTTTTATGAATCTTGTATTCTTCAATTGTGGATAAGTTTTACACAGAAAATTCATTATATGTTCCTTCGCCAGGATAGCATTAAAATTTTTCCAAGTAAGAAAATCTTATCTCAAATTAAGTTTTTTTGTCTGACATCAATTGAAATTGAAAAGTTATTAGTATAAAAAAAGGAACTTATCCATGATTGTGGATAAGTCCCTAACCTATTAACCTTCTAGGTATTTACCTAAGAATGCTGTAGCAATTTTAACGCTATTGATGTCTAGTTCATTAACTAATTCGTCTTCTTCAGTTCCAACTAAGATAACAGCTCCTAAGCTATCTCCATTAGAAATGATTGGAATCATAACAAATGAACGTTCAGTTGTTTCACCATCAACGATTTCTAATACTTCTTTACCTTCAGCAATTTTAGAAGTACGATTTTCAATCATATCACTTAATGGACGGCTAACACGACGATTTAAGTATTGTTTTTTGATGTCCCCTGCAGCCGCAATAATATCTTCACGATCTACAATTAAAATACCTTTTTTAGTTGATGCTTGCATAGCATCTGCATATTGTTGTGCAAAAGCTGAAATATCAGCAATTGGAGAGTATTTTTTTAATACTACTTCACCTGATTGATTAACGAAAATTTCTAATGAATCCCCTTCGCGAATACGCATAGTTCTACGGATTTCTTTTGGGATTACGACACGACCTAAGTCGTCAATACGACGAACAACTCCTGTTGCTTTCATCTTTCTCAAAACCTCACTTTCAAATTATCTAACATTAGTTTTTATTTTTTTTAATAAATTATACCTTTTTTACATCTTTTTTGAATCTTTCGAAATTTGTAAATAGTTGCAAAGCGTATTCAAACCATTGAAGTCTTTTTACAGCTGGTAAATCAAAAATAATATTTATTTTATTCTCTTTATACGCTAAACGAATCATAGAACCAATTTGATGAACAGCCTCAAATAATTTCTGTCCATCAATATCTTGTGTAATTTCTTCCTTTAATATGAATTCTATCGTATTTTTAGTCGATTTTGTTTTCACAAGATAAGGTTCAGTTAAATTTTTTAAAAACGTTAAATCAATTAAATATTTCACATCATCTGGGAAATCACCAAAGCGATCAATTAACTCATCGATGATGTCATCATATTCAGTTTGGGTTTTAATATTTTTAATTTTTTGATAAATCTCAATCTTAGTTGATTCATCACTAATGTAAAAGTCTGGTATGTAAGCGTCAACTTTCGTTGGAAAGTCAAATTCTAATTTTGGCATTTCAAAAGAAGCGACTTCAAAGTTGCTACCTTCTCTTGCGTGCACAACTGCTTCACTTAACAATTGAGTGTATAAATCTAACCCAACTGTATCAATGAATCCATATTGTTGTGCTCCTAGCATATCTCCAGCACCTCGTATTGCTAAATCTCGCATTGCAATTTTAAATCCTGAACCAAGTTCAGTAAATTCCTTAATGGTTTGTAACCTTTTTTCAGCATTTTCTGTTAATACTTTATTCTTTGGATACATGCAATAGGCATATGCAATACGATCGCTTCGGCCCACTCGTCCTCGTAACTGATAAAGTTGCGATAACCCCAGTCGATAAGAGTCTGATATGATCAGAGTATTAGCATTTGGTATATCAATCCCTGTTTCGATAATTGTTGTACAGACTAGAACGTTGAATTTTTTATCCTCAAAATCAGCCATCGTTTGTTCGAGTTGCTCTTTACTCATTTGGCCATGAGCATATTCAACAATTGCATCCGGAACTAATTTTTTAATTCGTGCCGCACGCTTTTCTATATCTGAAACCCTGTTATATAAATAAAAAACTTGTCCATCCCTAGCTAATTCACGTTCGATTGCATCACGAATCACCCCATCATGTTCTTCAAGTACATAAGTTTGCACTGGATAGCGATTCATTGGTGGGGTTTCAATAAGCGATAAACTTCTAATTCCAATCATCGACATTTGTAATGTCCTTGGAATCGGCGTTGCAGTAAGCGTTAAGACGTCAACTTCAGTTTTAAACTCTTTGATTTTCTCTTTATGTTCAACTCCAAATCGTTGTTCCTCATCAATAATTAAAAGACCTAAATCTTTGAATTTTACATCTTTCGATAATAATCGATGAGTTCCGACAACGATATCTATTTTACCACTTTTTATATTTGTTAGCAATTCTTGTTGTTCTTTTAGTGAGACATAGCGGTTTAATAGACCAATTTTAACCGGAAACTCCTTAAATCTAGAAACAAATGACTCATAGTGTTGTTTTGTTAAAATAGTAGTTGGTGCTAAATACGCAACTTGTTTCCCATCCATAACGGCTTTAAATGCAGCACGCATAGCTACCTCAGTTTTTCCATATCCAACATCTCCAATTAATAATCTATCCATTGGATGAGGTTGCTCCATATCTTCTTTAATTTCAGTAACAGCCTTTAATTGATCTTCTGTTTCAACATAAGGAAATGCATTTTCAAATGCATGTTGTTCGATAGTATCTTTTGAAAAAGCATATCCTGGTAAATGCTCACGTTGGGCATAAATTTTAATCAATTTGTCTGCAATATCTTTTACTGTTTTCTTAACTTTAGCTTTCGTTTTTTCCCATTCAGATGTTCCCAGTTTATTAATCTTTGGTTTTGCTCCTTCAGAACCAACATATTTTTGAACCATCTGAATTTTATCGATAGGAACGTATAATTTATCATCTCCACGATAAGCAATCATTAAGAAATCTTTTCTAGCTCCATTACTTTCAAGCGTCTCGATTCCAATATATTGTCCGATTCCGTGTTGAACATGAACCACATAATCACCGATTTTAAGTTCATTAAAATCTTTAATTTTCTTGCCTTCTTTAAATGAACTTTTATAAGTTGGTTGCTTTTTACGCTTAGTATTAATTTCATAATCGGTATAAACGACAATATTAGAGTCAATCAATTCAAATCCAAGAGGAAGAGGCTCATAAATAATATGAATCGATCCTTCCCTAACCTCATCAGGCTGAGTTGGAATAGCAACCATAATTCCTGATTCCTCTAGATAATTAGCCAATTTATTACGACTCTCTACACTTGATACCGCAATAAACACAGTACTCTTATTCTCTTTTAATCGTTTACACTCTTTAGCAAAAAACTCCAACTGTCCATGAAACTCTGAAACACTCTTTGTTAAAATCTTGACTGTATCCGTCAATTTAACATCTTGTAATTGGCTTGTATGCTCAAGTAGATATAACTGTGTTGAAGCTTCAATTTCTGTAATCGGGCGATATAAATTTAAATCAACAACTGTTTTACCATTAATAATTGCGCCTTCTTGCCAAGAAAGTGCATCTTCATTCATATGATTTTGGTTCTCAATAATGCGGTTATAATCAATATAAATCACCAATGGATTCGTAAAATACGACAATAAGGTATCTGGATTTTCATAAAGTAATGAAATGTATTTGTGCATGATTTCGAGATTATTATGATTTTTAATATTCTCAATATCATTAAATACCTTCTCACGCAATTGATCTTGCGTCTCAATATCTAATAATTTTAATGTTTTACTTAAACGAGATTTAATCTGTGCTTCAAATACCTCTACTTGTTTATCTGAGTATACCAATTCATATGTTGGCGGAATCGAAATTTTTTGAATTTGATGAATTGAACGCTGTGTTTCAGTTGAAAAATAACGAATAGAATCCACTTCATCATCAAAGAATTCAATACGAATTGGATTTTCCTCAGTCATCGGGAAAATATCTATGATTCCGCCACGAACACTGAACTCTCCCATCCTCTCAACAGCACGTACTGAATTATAACCAAGCTCAACTAATTTACGCTTTAATTTATCTAATTCATATTCATGACCACACTCTAGAATAATTTCTGCTTGTTCAAATATTGATTTTGGCGTTAAAAAGCGCGTGGCTCCCGCTACATGGGTAATCACAATCTTCACTTCATTCTCAAGAATAGAAGCTAACGTATTCATACGTTCTATTCTAAGTTCAGAACTTGAAGCTAACATCTCGGCTGTAATAAATTCATCCATAGGAAAAAGACGGACTGAACCCTCGTCCATCAAATTTGATAACTGATCATATAATCGTTGAGCATGATATAAATTTTGCATTAAAATAACAACAGGACGTTGTTGTTTTTCATAAATCATTTGTAACAACGGACCATAAAATGATGATGTTACACCACTTAATAAAATATTTCTTTGTTCCCCTTCAAGTGTCTTCATCAGCGAATCTAATTCGTTTGACTTTAACAAGTAATCATTCATAACATTCATTTTTAACACCCACTTTCCCATCAATAACACTATTACTTACTGTATTCAGTCATTACCTTATTAAATGAATCAGTTAATGCTAATGTACAAGCCCCAACTGCTAAATCGATTGCTTGATTCACAAGAGCTAACTCATCTTCAGTAAATTTGCCAAGCACGTAATCTACAACAGGAATTTTAGGATGGCGATCGATTCCTACACGAATACGTTTAAACTCCTGAGTTTTAACGTGAGCAATTAACGATTTAATTCCGTTATGACCACCTGCACTACCTTTTAAACGTAAGCGGATTTTTCCATGGGGTAAATCTAAATCATCATAAATAACCACTAAATCTTCGATATCAATATCATAAAAATCCATGACGGCACGTACCGATTCTCCAGATAAGTTCATAAAAGTCGTTGGTTTTAATAAAATAACCTTTTCACCTTTTACAACTCCTCGTCCAATCTGACCTTTGAATTTTTTCTCATCAGTTAACTCAATATTCCACTCTTTACTTAATGCATCAATTACCATAAAACCAGCATTATGACGCGTTCTTTCGTATTTTGAACCCGGATTTCCGAGACCTACAAACAATTTCATTTTCTTCACCTCTAAAGTTTAAATAACATATCTATTTTACAGTAATCGCATATGATTTACCAATATTTCTTCCTAGTATTTCAATCACTTTCAATATATTACAATTATTTCAAATAAAACATCAAAGCTTCCTATAGTTTGAACCTTTATAAGAAAAATATATCTTTTTTCAAAAATAAAAAAGACAGTGCTCACACACTGTCTTTTTTACTTTAATACTAGAAATTGTATAAATCACGGTTATAAACGAATAAGTCTGATACCGGCTCATCGTTTAAGATATGTAAAATACCTTCGGCTAATAATTCACCCACTGATAATTGAGTGATTTTAGGACTTTGTTTTTCTTTTGGCAGATTAATAGTATTTGTCGTCACTAATTCTTTGATAGCTGAGTTTTCAATACGCTCAACAGCTGGCCCTGACAGAATTGGGTGTGTACATGCTGCGTAAACAGATAACGCTCCACGTTCTTTTAAAGCATTTGCTGCAATTTGGATTGTTCCAGCAGTATCGATCATGTCATCAATGATGATAGCATGTTTTCCATCTACTTCACCAATTAAGCCCATTACTTCCGCTACGTTTGGTTTTGGACGACGTTTATCAATGATAGCGATTGGTGCATTTAAATATTCAGCTAATGTACGAGCACGAGTTGCTCCACCATGGTCTGGTGATACAACTACAATATCTTCTAATTTTTTATCAATAAAATACTTCGCAATGATTGGCATTGCACGGAAATCATCAATTGGGATATCGAAGAATCCTTGAATTTGAGTTGCATGTAAGTCCATCGTCATAACGCGAGTTGCACCAGCTGCCTCAATTAAGTTAGCAACTAATTTTGCTGTAATTGGTTGACGAGCTTTAGCTTTACGGTCTTGTCGTGAATATCCGTAATAAGGCATGATAACGTTGATAGTTTTTGCTGACGCACGTTTTAACGCATCAATCATTACTAAAAGTTCCATTAAATTCTCGTTAACAGGCGCATGTGTTGGCTGAACAACAAAACAATGATGCCCACGAACAGTTTCATTAATATTGACTTGAACCTCTCCATCAGCGAAGCGATTTGAAGTACAGTCTGATAATGGAACACCGATGCGGTCTGCAATTTCTTGTGCTAACTCACGATTAGCATTCAAACTAAAAATTTTAAACTTCTTACGATTAATTTCTGCCATGATGATTTAACCTCCTAGAATAAACACACTTCAGACAGTATTTTACACAATTTATCGTTTTTTTTCAATTATTTCGACGGATGTTTCATGCCTTATTGGTAAAAAAACGAAATTTATTACAGTTTCTGACGAATTTTGTTAGCGTAACCTTCTTTTGTTACTTGTTTTGGACGAGCAATTGCAAATCCATCTGCAGGTACATCCTGATTAATTGTTGATCCAGCTGCTAAATAAGCATTTGGTTCAATCGTAACAGGTGCTACTAAGTTTACGTTACATCCAACCATTGTATTTGCACCAATCACTGTTTTATGTTTGTTTTTACCATCATAGTTTACAGTAATTGATCCGCAACCCATATTGACATTCTCACCAAGTTCTGCATCACCAATATAACTTAAGTGTGCCGATTTTGCTCCATCTTTAAACACAGATTTCTTAATTTCTACGAAATTACCGATACGTGCTTGATTACCAATCTCAGCATGCATACGAATGTGAGCAAATGGTCCTACTGTTGTATGATCACCGATAACAGAATCTGAAATAACAGAAGCATTCACAGTTGTATTTTCCCCAATTTTTGAATTAATAATTTGTGAATTTGCACCGATTACTGTATTAGCACCAATTACTGTATTTCCAGAGATAATTGTTCCTGGATAAATCACAACATCTTGTCCAATCACAACATCAGTGCCAATATAAGTCGCTTCTGGATCAATAATTGAAACACCGTTACGCATATGTTGTTCATTGATTCGTTTACGAAGTACTTTTTCTGCATACGCTAATTGAACACGATCATTTACACCTAACGTTTCTTCAAAATCTTCATTTACATAAGCAACAACTTTTAATCCCATGTCACGAATAATTCCAACTAAATCCGTTAAATAATACTCACCTTGAGAGTTATTATTTGTAATTTTAGTTAAAGCTTCAAATAATACTTTATTATCATAACAGCAAACACCAGTATTAATTTCTTGAACTAATAACTCCTCTGCATTTGCATCTTTTTGCTCAACAATTCGTAAAACATTTCCTGCTTCATCACGAATAATACGTCCATATCCTGTTGGATCTTCAGCTTTAGCAGTTAAAATAGTAATAGCTGCTTCTTGTTGTTGATGATAATCAAATAAGTTAGCAATCGTTTGTTCCGTTAACAATGGAACGTCCCCATACGTTACAATTGTTACACCTTCTAATCCTTCTAGTTGATCTTTTGTCATCATTACAGCATGACCTGTTCCTAATTGTTCAGTTTGCATCGCATACTCAACACGATCTTTTAATTCAGCACGTACTGAATCTGCTTCATAACCAATAACGGTAACAATTTTTTCAACACCAATTTTTTGTAAATTAGTAACTGCATGATCGACCATTGATTTTCCTAATACAGGATGTAAAACTTTATGTAAACTCGACTTCATACGCGTCCCTTTTCCTGCTGCTAAAACAACCGCATATTTATTCATAAAATGATCCCTCCAATGATTTATTTTCAATACTCCTAGTATAACATATTTCGTGTTTTGTGCGTGTTTTAATTTATATCCAACTGACGACAAAAGCCCATAAATCTATGTTAAGATTTATGGGCTTTTTGATGCTTTTTCGTGAAGTTTAATTATATAAATATTCATCAATAATAAATTATTGAGTAGTATCTTGCTTAATAAAACTCCCCTAATTTTCACTTATACAGAAATTATTCTGTAGCTTCATAAGCTTTAATAACGAATTGCTCTAATTCTTGACGTGTTTCGTGGTTGATTGGATGTGCAATATCCTTAAATTCCCCCGTTGATGTTTTACGACTTGGCATCGCCACAAACAAGTGTTCATCCCCTTGGATCACTCGTAAATCATGAATGACGAAACAATCGTCTAAAGTAATTGATGCGATAGCTTTCATTCTGTTGTCTGTTTCTACTTTGCGAATTCTTACATCCGTAATATTCATTTCTCTCATCCTCCTAATCGTCATTACTTTCTCCGAGATAACTATACCATGTATTGTAAGCACTTTTATGTTCTTTTTGTGTTCTACGTCATTTTTTACAGTTTTATACAATTTAATGGCATCGTTCATCAAAATCCATATCTTTTGCCTACAAATACCCTTTTATTGTAACATTAAACATCTTAAAAAACGTGTCCTTAACGAAAAAAAGACATTTTATTTTACATAAAATGTCTTTTTTTGAATTTTTATCACTATCCAATTAATCTAACAGCATGAACCTCATGTTCACGGAAACATCCATTAATACTATTTATAATACGTCTTAATTTATATTCTTTACGCACTAATGCAAACACTGTTGGTCCACTTCCACTCATTAAAACAGCATCAGCCCCAAATTGAACCAATTTATTCTTAATTTCCGCAACAACTGGATAACGTTCAAATGTTACAGATTCCAATGAGTTTCCAAGTCTTGTGCAAATTCCTTGATAATCTTTTTCATTGATGCACTCTAACATTCCCTCAATATCTAAATGCTCAACATTTTTAGCATCTAATGCTTCATAAACTTCTTTTGTTGAAACCCCAATACGTGGTTTAATTAAAATAACCCAACATTTTGGTGGTGATGGAATTTGTTGAATTTTTTCTCCACGTCCTGTCGCTAAAGCTGTTCCGCCGTACACACAAAATGGCACATCAGATCCAAGTTTTGCCCCAAGTTCTGCTAACTCATCAATTGTACAATCTACTTGCCACAATTCTTTTAATGCTTTTAAGGTTGCCGCAGCATTGCTACTACCACCCGCTAATCCCGCAGCAACAGGAATACGTTTTTTAATATAGATTTCAACCCCTTTATCTATATTAAAATGTTCTTTAAATAACTTTGCTGCTTGATAAGCTAAATTCTTTTCATTTAAAGGCATTGTGAATTCATTTGATTTGATTTTGATTTCATTTTTTTCAAGGGGAGTGACTGTAATATAGTCGGCTAAATCAACAGTTGTCATAACCATCTCAACTTCATGATAGTTATCTTCACGTTTATAAAGCGTATCTAGTGCTAAGTTAATTTTTGCTGGAGCTTTAATTGTCACCATAGCCATTCCTCCAATCGTTATGACTTTATTTTATCACAGGAATTTATTTTATTATACAAAAAAAGTAGTAAACTATGTTGACTACTTTTTTTTAATATTAATTAAATTTTAATTCTACCGATCCAGTTAAAATATCAATATAGCTATAAGAAACACGATCAACCGAATCGCGGTCATTATCTAAATCAATTACAAAAATAGAAGGATACGTACTTGATAAAACACCTGTGTGTTCAATCACACGGTTACGACTTTCATAGGCAGTTAATTTAACTTCCTTACCTACTTGTTCACTTAACTCTTGACGAATATTCACTATATTATTAGCCAAAAACATCACGCCCTTTCCATTATAAAGCATACCATAAAAAGAAAATTTTTTCAATATTATTATGCGCTAAAGACTTGAAATTATGTATTAAGAATGATAAAATAAAATATTTTTAAACTTTTCTAATCCCATAGCGGAGAGTACCTTTAGTTTGCAAGCCCCCGATACCTGCTATTTTAGCAATTGTTTTTTCAATTGCCTCTCTTAAATCCACTTCTTCTTCATAAGGAGTTAACGCTACTGTTGATGCAATAATAGCAGGGTCTAACGCATGAATATTAATTCGCTTTGGTGAAGAAGCAAAATTTGCTCCTGAGCCGATTAATGCTTCAAAATGTGATTGACAAGCTCCTGCAATAACGATTAGATAATCCAAAGAAGGTTCAATTTCACGTAAAGCATTAACTGTTTCAACAAAGTATTTCGAACTACGATAAGAATTCAAGTCTTCCTCATGTTCTTTATCTTCTAACGCATCATGGCCTGTTATCACAACGATATTAGGTCTTAATTTTTTAACAAGTTCGGGAACTCGAACTCCCATTTCTTTTTCCGGTATTGCAAAGGCTTGGGCATAAACTTTTGCATATTTATATAATTTTATACTTTTTTGTAAATATTCTTCATCTCCATCAATGTGTAAGATACGACCACTGATATAAAAATCCCCATTATCATAGCTCCGCATTTGACTCATAACAGGGGGTAAAATCGTCCGGTATTGATCAAATTCTATTTGTTCAGCACGTTGATACTCTTCTCGCGAAATAATCTCTAAATCACTAATAGGAGCATCAGCAGTTAGTCGAAAGAAAATTCCCTTCAAATAGGCTATATCTCCATGAATTTCTTCAATCCTAAACATGGTATCTGAATTATAAGAACGTCTTCCCACAATGTCTCCAACTTTCACCACGTCACTCATATCATCACCTCACATTATTATATGTCTAAGTCATGATTTGGGTACAAAAACCTAATCTTTATAAAGAAAATGAGCATCAAACCTAAAAATGGTCTGATGCTCATTTTTTTATAGTGAGTGAATGTGTTTATAAAATACGTTTGATAAATGTCCGAACTCTTCAATCGTTAAAGTTTCACCACGGCGGCTAGGTACAATTCCCGCCTCTTCTAATAACTTAGTCACATCTTCCTTCGCTAAGTCATTAAAGTGTTGATTTAAGTTATTTTGAATTGTTTTACGACGTTGTTTAAATGCTGCATGAACAATTTCTAAGAAGAAATCTTCATTTTCAACGGCTACCGCTGGTTGCTCACGCTTTGTTAATTTAACAACTGAGCTATCTACATTTGGTGCTGGAATGAAGACTGTTTTCGGTACATTTAAAGCAATTTTAGCTTCCGTATAATATTGAACAGCAATTGATAAAGCATTGTAATCTTTTGAACCAGGATTCGCTGATAAACGCTCTGCTACTTCCTTTTGCATCATTGTAACATACCAATCAATCGGTAATTTCTTTTCAATTAAGCCCATTAAAATTGGTGTTGTAATATAGTATGGTAAATTTGCTACAACGGCAATATGTTTAACGTCTTTAAATTCTTCTTCAATCATTGACGCAACATCTGCCTTTAAAATATCTTGGTGAATGACTTTAACGTTATCATAAGGGGCCAATGTTTCTGCTAAGATGGGAATTAATCGTGGGTCAATTTCATAAGCCACTACTTTTTTCGCTTTACGCGCAATAAATTCTGTCAAGGCTCCGATACCAGGACCAATTTCGATAACCCCAACCTCATCATTTAAATCGGCTGCATTCACAATTTTATTTAAAATATTGGTATCTGTTAAAAAGTTTTGTCCAAAGCTTTTTTTAAAGGTAAAACCGTGTTTTTCAATAATTTCTTTTGTATTAGACTTTGTTGCAATATCTCTCATAATTTAATACTCCTCTTACTTTTTAGATAACGCTTCAATGACTTGTTCCTTCGAAATACCAAACATCATTAAACGTTTTTGCAGTTGTTTCCCATTAACATATCCAATCCCTAAAACATCACTTAGGTGCTCACGAAGAGATGAACTATTAGCATGTCCAATGAGTTGATTTTCAATTAAAAACTGCATTTCAATTTCCTCTACAATTGTTTTACTTGCAGTTAATAAATTTTCAAGCGCTGCTTTGATTGCCTCATTAGAGGCGTGTTCTACTCCAACACCACTTCCATTTTTAGCGATTGCATCTTGTTTTTTTAAATAAGCATGTTTACATTCAGGAACAACCTCAGTGACTGCCTGTCTAATTTTATTTCCTGGAAAATCAGGATCAGTAAAAACGATAACTCCTCGCGTCTCATTTAAAATTTTAATGCGTTCTAAAGTAGGTTTATCAATCGCTGAGCCATTTGTCTCAATTGTCTCTATATCGGGAAAAATCTCTTTTAATCGACGTGTATCGTCGCGCCCTTCTACTACAATTACTTCTTTAAATAACATATTTTAGCCTCTACTTCTATCTCTGTCTACCTTCATCTCGAACATTTTCATATAATAATTCAAGAATTTTAATCTTTGCATCACAGTTCTCACACTTTTCGATTAAATCTAATGGAAAATAGATTTTATGTTCTTGTTTTGCTTTAACTGCAATAATTCCTTTAATAATCGTTGATACCTCTGAAATTTCTTGAATTGAACCATCACGCATCAGTAATTCAATGCAATCTGGTAAACAATTTGTTTTGTGTCCATAATAATCATAAGGCGTCTTCATACTATGGTCAGTTAGTAAATAATAATTTGGGTCAATTCCTAATTCAATCATATAATTTTTTATATTTTCTAATTTATCGTGCGATTGCTCACTTGGAATATAGTGAACTTCCTTAAATAATCGACGACTCATAAAACGATCGGCGAAATCACGTAAAATAGCATCATCTTCTTCAGTAAATTGTGCAGCATAATACTGAATAGTTGAATCATCAAATTTTAAATACGTTTCAATCGATGGTTCTGCTTGTAAAAATAGATTTCTCAAATCATCAATTGGTTTTTTAAATTCATAATCTGATTCAATTAATTCTCGAACACGACGAAGCATATTTTGAATAATTAAATCAAAACTACGCCCTGTTGAATGTAAATAGACTTGCCAATACATTTGATAACGACTCATTAAATAATCTTCAATCGCATGCATTCCTGAAACTTTATAGACAATTTTATTATTAATCACTCGCATTGTTCTTAAAATACGATCAACATCAATCTCTCCATAAGGTGCTCCAGTAAAATAAGCATCTCTTAATAAATAATCTAAACGGTCTGCATCAAGTTGACTAGAAATGATATTGATAACGAGTGGATTTGGATAAGTCTTATTAATAACATCTCTAACTTTTTTCGCAAATCCAGGCTGATAATTTTCAAGAACTGCATTAACTTCCGTATTTTCCATAATAATACGCTCAGTAAACACCTCATGTCGAACTTCAAACACTGATTCAAAAGAATGCGAAAAAGGTCCATGTCCTAAATCATGCAGTAGAGCAGCAGACAAAATTAATAAACGTTCTTCTTCATCTAGCTCAATTTCACGATGAAATAAAGCACGAATCATTTGTCTTGCCATTTCATAAACACCTAGAGAGTGTGAAAAACGACTATGTTCTGCAGTATGGAAAACCATATACGTTCCACCTAATTGTTTAATGCGGCGTAAGCGTTGAACCTCTTTTGTTTGAATTAAATCCCAGATTAACTTATCATAAACATGAACATATCCATATACAGGGTCTCTAAAAACCTTCTCTTCTAACATTTTCATTGCACTATCACCATCTATATTAAATTAAATACTTTTTTCATTTTAATCAATGTAAATAAACTCATTTCTTACATTATTAGTATACCACATAATATAGCGACTTAAAGCCAGACAACAAAAGCTTTGACAATAATTAAGATAAATACAAGGCTTTTACAGGTTTCGACATTCAAATATGATATAATCATCTCTGATAACGCTTTTATCAGGATGTGATTTCATGTGTATAAAGACCTACAATCAACTGATGCAGAGGCAAGAATCTTTTTTAAGAAAACATTATTTATTTGAAATGCTCATTTTTGAAATTTATAATACGCTACAATCTTTTTCTCCTAGTTCATTAAATACAGTAGAACTCTTTTCTGAACTATCCCCCTTTTTAAAGGCGCGCATCTCATTTATAATGCATTCTCAGACAGACGCTTCCGATTTATTTAAAACTCATGAAGAAATCATAAAATATGTTGCCGATCTTTTAGCAGACAAAATATTTTCAATTCATGTTAAAAATGGAGGCTATTATTATGAACAGGTAGAAAAATAAACTTTCTATCCTAATCATGACCACAGCTTTTCTAATTCAAACAAAAAAGACGATAAATAATCATTTATCGTCTTTTTTGTTATTTTCCTAAAAATTCTTTAACTTTTGCAATTAATTCATCTTCATTCGTAGCTAAAATCGGTTTATTATTAACAAATACAAACGCTCGATCACGACCTGGGCCACAATATGATTGACATCCAGTATAGATCTTTGCTTTTGGGTCAATTGCTTTTAACCGTGGTAATAATGTATTTACATTTGTTGCCTTACATTTATCGCAAATGCGGAACTCATTTGGTTCTGCAAATAAATCATCTAAATTAAACATATTGCTACACCTTCCTTTTCCTCTCATGCTTCAAGTGTATCTCTATAGAGTTTATAAAAAAATAAAGATTGTGTCAACTATAACACTAATTCAACAGACATGAAGAAACCTCCTATTCATAATATAGGAGGTCTTATTATTTATATATAGAAATTTTCAGTCCTAGGTCTCTATCCTCGAAAAGTCACCTTTCTCTAATAAAGAAAGTAAGAATTTATCCAGTATGAAAAACTTATCTGGACCTATATATTAAATATTATAATAAAGTTTGGTTAGCTGTAATGATTGCAGTGCTGTACACATCTTCTGGTGAACATCCACGTGATAAATCATTTACTGGTTTATTTAATCCAGCTAAGATTGGCCCTACTGCTTCAAATCCACCTAAACGTTGCGCAATTTTGTATCCAATATTTCCAGCATTTAAATCAGGGAATACGAATACGTTAGCATGCCCTGCAACTTTTGAATCTTTAACTTTTGTAGCAGCTACTGATGGAACGAAGGCGGCATCAAATTGTAATTCTCCATCATAGTCAAAATCAAGTTCCATACCATTTAAAATTTCCATTGCATCTGTTACTTTTTTAGTTTCTTCTGTTTTTGCAGAACCTTTTGTTGAGAAGCTTAATAATGCTACTTTCGGCTCCATATCAAACATACGTGCAACACGTGCAGACTCGATTGCAAATTCAGCTAAATCGCTGCTTGATGGATTTGGATTGATTGCGCAATCACCAAAGATATAACGCTCATCTCCACGTAACATTGCGAAGTATCCAAATGTTTTTGAAATTCCTGGTTTAGTTTTGATAATTTGTAATGCAGGGCGAACTGTATCTCCTGTTGAATGAATTGCTCCTGATACTAATCCTGCTGCTAATCCCATATGAACTAACATTGTTCCAAAATAGTTTACATTTAATACTAATTCACGAGCTTGTTCTTCAGTTACTTTTCCTTTACGAACTGCTACTAATTCAGCAACCATTTCATCTAATTTGTCATAATGTTTTGGATCGATAATTTCGCATCCTTCTAATGAATATGTTCCTGCTGCTGCTTGAACTTCTTCAGCTGAACCAATTAAAATTGGTTTTAACATGTTTTCGCGTGCTAATAAGCTTGCTGCTTGAACAACGCGTGGTTCATTACCTTCAGGGAATACGATACGAATATTTTTCCCGATAATTTGATTCTTTAAACTTGTCATGATATCCATCGAATTTACCACCTTTAATATATGTTCTATATGTCTACTTTCATTTTACTCCTTTTGCTAAAAAAATAAAAGGTTAATACCTTTTATTTTTTTTATTTTTTTTATCATTTTTTGGCAACCGATACCATATGATTTACAGAGAGGTGATGGTCATGGCGGTTATTAAAGCTACACAAAAAGATGTGGAACTACTCGCTAGACTCATGCGTGCCGAAGCTGAGAGTGACGGAAATATGGGAATGCTATGCGTTGGAAACGTTGGCGTTAACCGTGTTCTTGCAGATTGTCTCGACTTCAAAGACATTAATTCGGTTGAACAAATGATATTTCAATCACCTGGTGGATTTGAAGCAACACAATATGGTTACTTTTATCAACGCGCACGTGAAAATGAAATTCAACTCGCTCGTCGAGTGATTAATGGAGAACGGTTCGAACCTGCAAGTACAGCACTTTGGTTCTACAACCCTTTCCAAGAGGATTGTCCTATTAAATTCTGGGGACAATGGAATTCTGGTCGATATGGAGAGCACTGCTTCTATATTCCACTAGAATCTGAAAATTGTTACGATTAAGGCAGTAATCTGAAAGGAGAGACATTATGAGTTATTATTATTCTTACCCTTATGGTCCAGTTCCAAATCCAATGGATTCTTATTGGCGATATCAATCTGTAACACCTGGAGGTACAAATCAAAATACGATTCCTCCATATCCTGCAGGAGCACCTATTACTCCACAAACACCAGATGAACCAAACCAAGTCCCACAACCTCCTCTTTACAATCCAGCAATCGTGCCATTTGGAAACACTTTAGCAAGAGGGATTAACTCTTATATTGAAAATATTTTACGATTAAATCGTGGAAAAATGGCAACTGTTTATATGACTTTCCAAGCTGGACAAACGGCAATGAACAAAAGCTTCACAGGGGTAGTTGAAGCAGCCGGAAAAGATCACATTATTTTAAGTGATCCAAACACAGGACATCGATATATTTTATTAATGGTATACGTAGACTATATCGAATTCCCTGAAGAAATCAACTACTACTATCCAATCGATAATACACTCAATATTGTCGATCCTGATTTATTAGAAAAATATCCAGACCTTGCGGCCGTTTACAATTATGTAAAACAACAACAAGAACAACAATTCCAACAATTAAAACAGCAACAGCAGCAACAACAAATGACTCAAGGTGATTTAACTCAACAATACTAATTAAAAACAGCACAAATAGTCTAATTAAGAACTATTTGTGCTGTTTTTTTATCTTAATGTCCAATCAATAGGCTTTAAGCCTTGAGAAATCAAAAATTCATTTGTACGTGAAAATGGATGACTACCAAAAAAACCACGGTAAGCTGATAAAGGAGAGGGATGTGCTGATTCAATCACAAAGTGACGTGATTGATCAATTAACTTCGCTTTATTTCTTGCATGTTTTCCCCATAAAATAAATACAATTGGAGTTTGCTTTTTATTTAACTCTTTTAAAACTTGATCTGTAAAAGTTTCCCACCCCATGCCAACGTGTGACATTGGTTCTCCCTCTTTTACCGTTAACGTTGTATTTAGCAATAGTACTCCTTGCTTTGCCCATTGACTTAAATCTCCACTCTGTGGATAAATGCATCCGATATCGTCCACTAGTTCAGTAAAAATATTTCGAAGTGATGGTGGGAATGCTGTCCCTTTTTCAACTGAAAAACTCAATCCATTTGCTTGATGGGGTCCATGATAAGGATCCTGACCTAAAATGACCACCTTCACTTCTGAATAAGGCGTTAAATTAAAAGCGGAAAAAACTTTTTCACGAGGAGGATAAACAGTCGTTGTTTCATAAGCCTCTTTCAATTGTGAAAATAATTGTTTCATATACGGCAGTTCAAATTCTTTAGATAACACTAACTGCCAATCATTATGTAGAATCATCTGGCTTCACCTCATTACTTAATCTTTTAAAATTTATATCATTTACTATAAAAATAAAGGAACCTATTACAAGGTTCCGCTATTTAAACAAGAACTATACCGGCTAATACGATACAAGTCAAACTAACCATCACTGTATCTTTATTCTTCCACGTTAATTGATAAATAGAAGTTCGGTGCTCACCCACAATATAACCTCGGCAATCCATGACGTCCATCATCATCGTTAAACGTTTAATAGTATTAGCAATTGCCGGAATAATGATAGACATGAGTTTATTTAGTTTTTCCATAAATGGTAGTTCACTAAAATCTAACCCACGTGATTGTTGAGCACTATAAATAACTTTGACTTCATCTAAAATCATTGGAATTAAACGAATGGCTAGACTAGTCATAAATGCAAATTTTTCAGCTGCAACACTATTAAATAATCGTCTTGCACCTGCAACTAATTCATTTGGCGCTGTTGTAAAAGTCAATAAAGCACCCATTAATACAAATAATATCATTTTACTACTATAGAAAAGACCTTGAATAAATCCATCTGAAAAAATTTTAATAAAACCAAACTCAAATAACAGACGATTACCTTCTGTTAAGGTGAAAAAGATAATAAAGAATAGATACATGTACTTTAAAAACATCGCCTGTTTTAAATAAAATTTGAGTGGAATATTACTCATTAATAAAAAGCAGATCATAAATAAAAAACCAATTAACAATTGAGTCCACGATGAAATCATAATAATCATTAATACATTTAAAAACATAATGATGATTTTAGCTCGTGGATCAAGATTATGATAACTCGATGATGTAGGGATATATCGCCCAAGCCATAATTTTTTCATCTATCTCTCCTACTATTATGCTGTTAACTTATAGTTTTTTTTGAATAAATCAAATTCATTTAAACGTGACATTGTCAATTTAGCAACGATTCCAACTGCAACACCAGTCACTAGTCCTAGTGGTAATAAAAGCATCATATAATACGCAATCGCTTTTGTTTGAATTAAAATCATGGCTACAATTATCTGTCCAATATTGTGCATGACTCCACCAATCATACTAACACCTATTAAACTTACTTGATTTTTTCCTAGTTTAAAGACTGTGATCATAGCAATATAACTTAAAATTGCCCCCACAAAGCCATAGAAAAACATTGAGAATGTCCCTAGTAATAGGGTCGTTAATACGGTTTTTAATATAATAACAAACAACATATCTTTAACATCTAAATAATATAATCCAATTACTATCATAATATTAGCTAACCCTAGTTTCATCCCTGGAATCGGTAATTTAATAGGAAGCATTGCTTCAACAATTCCTAGGACAATCGCTAATGCCGCAATTAAGACGACTAACATCATTTTCTCTAAATTCTCACGATTATTTTTACGATTCAATATTGAAACCTCCCGACTTTGAACCTCTATATTATATCACGACAAATACCGTCTTTTTAACCCCTACCTTGCACATAATGTTAGCACTTTAAAGTTTACAAATTATTTGATAAAATTAAGACCATGAAGATTGAAAGTTAAGATAGGAGGGCTACTCAATGAGCCAATGTATTTTTTGTAAAATCATTAATAAAGAAATTCCAGGACATGTCGTTTATGAAGATGAATTTGTATTAGCATTTTTAGATATTTCTCAATCAACAAAGGGTCACACTCTAGTTATTCCTAAAAAACACGCTCAAGATGTATTTTCAATGACTGCAGAAGATATGAGTCATGTCTTTAGCATCGTGCCAAAGTTAGCAAATGCATTAAAAACAACATTCAATTGTAACGGATTAAATGTTGTTAATAATAACGGTGTGGCAGCTGGACAAACGGTATTCCACTATCATGTGCATTTAATTCCCCGTTATGATGAAACAGATGGTTTTTCAAATTCTTATGCAAACAATATGGAAAATTATACGCCTGAAACGTTAGCAGCACTTAAAGAAGAGGTTATTAAAAGTCTGTAATCTTCGTCTGTATATTTATCCCTTAATTTCAAATAATAATTATGTTAAAACTTTGAATAATAGGGAGAAATATGCATGAACGAACAGGTTATATCAGAAATTAAAACTTTAATTGCTCCACATATTTCATTAACTATCTCCGTGAATGAAGACTTATTAGCAAATCTTGAGACATATTTTATTTCGAATAAAAAGACTTTCAAGGAGTATAAATCAACATTAGTGGCGATAGGTTTATTAAGCTTATACATTAATTGTCATCAACAAATTAACAATACTTTATCTCATCAGGAGATTTCAAGATTCATTTTATTGGGAGATTATTTCTATAGCCTTTATTATCATTATTGCTCCCTTAACGCTTTTCATCTCGTGAAATATAATTTAGCACAGAAGCTTAAACAAATAGAATTAGTCACAATTAATCAAGACCTCCCCTCTTTAACATCTGAAATCATAAAATTCTTTAATGAGGAGGTCCCTTACGATGAGCTTATTATGTAAATTTGGGTACGATGAGCAATACTTTAATGACCTACTCCTTAAAGCTGTGAGCTCGGATTCAACACTTTTTTCTGATCCTAAAATGATGAACGATCTTCTTCAAATCATTATGAACGGTGGTAAAAGAATTAGACCTTTATTCGTGTTATTGGCAGCTGATTTAAAAGAGAATGTCAATAAACAAGAGATTTATACAGCTGCAGTTGCAATTGAGTTAATGCATGTTGCGTCATTAATTCACGATGATATCATCGATGAATCAACAACAAGACACAATGTGACCACTCTGCATGAGCAATATTCACTTACGGTCGGCGTACATCTTGGAAATTTTGTTTTAAATAAAAGTTTAGAGCTTTTTTCTGAATTTAAAATTCCAAAATTACATCAAGAAATTGCGGTTGTTATGAATAACCTTTGCTTAGGCGAGCTTAATCAACAGCATAATCACTTTAATTTTGACTTAAGTTTTGATGATTACATCAATAAAAGCTATCAAAAAACAGGTGCTTTAATTTCTTTAAGTTTAGTTGTTGGTGGATTAGTAGCGGGATTAGATGCCAATATCATCAATCAACTCTCTACTATTGGGAGTCAAATCGGTATCGCTTATCAATTAAAAGACGATATTCTTGATTTTACAAGTACATCAAAGAAAATAGGCAAACCTGTTGGCTATGACTTAAGAAATGGTATTATTACATTGCCAACGATTTTTGCATTAGAGGATTCCCTTTTAAAAGACGATCTTTTATCACTTAATGTTGAAACGGAAAAAAGTAAATTTGATTTATTATGTGAGCAAATTAAAAATAGTGAACATATCCAAAGAGCAAACGACATTTGCTTCAAGTATATCAATTCATCTAAAAATTTAATTAATGAATTACCCCTTCAAAAAAATCAGTTTTTAAATCTAATAAATTTAATATTCAACTAAGGAGAAAACTATGAGTTATAAAATGATCGTGTTAGATTTAGATGGAACGTTAATGTCATCTAGAAATGAAATTTTACCAGAAACTAAACAAGCGTTATTCAAAGCACAAGAAAATGGAGTTATGATTGTTTTAGCTTCTGGACGTCCAACTTATGGAATGATTAAAGCTGCTAAAGAATTAAGATTAGATGAATATCCAGGATACATCTTATCTTATAATGGGGGACGCATCATTTCAGTTCAAACTGATGAACTAATTTATGATAAATCATTAACACCTGAAATTTGTCATGAATTATATGATTTAGCACGTGAAATGAATGTAAATATTATGGCGTATGAGGATGAAGCTATTATTACAGAAGATGATGATCAATATATCCGTAAAGAAGGAGCTATTAATAATATGCCTCTTAATCGTGTTAAAGGATTTAAAGAAGCAGTCACATTTAATTCAGTTAAATGTTTATGTACAGGCGAACCCGAATACCTAGCAGAAGTTGAAATGAAATTTAAAGAACGTCTTGGAGAACGTCTAAGTGTTATGCGATCAATGCCATTCTTCTTAGAAATTATGCCTCAAAATATTAATAAGGCATATTCTTTACAAAAATTACTTGATCACGTAGGATTAGATAAATCCCAGTTAATTGCTTGTGGAGATGGATACAATGACCTTCCAATGATCGAATTTGCGGGACTTGGTGTTGCAATGGGGAATGCAGTCGATGAGGTAAAAGCAGCTGCTAACTACGTAACTGCATCAAATAATGACAATGGAATTGCTCAAGTTATTGAAAAATTTATCTTTAACAAATAAATATTAAAAAGCAATTATCAGTATATGATAGTTGCTTTTTCTTATGCTTAAATATTAAGAATTATTACTGATATTTTATATAAAAGTTGCTTCTATCACCCTTGATAAATAGTTTCTATATGCTAAGATAAGCTTGTAAAGATGATTTAACTTATCTTATCGGGGGGATTATCAAATGACAAATTTAAAAGGTAGTAAAACAGAAGCAAACTTATTAACAGCCTTTGCTGGGGAATCAATGGCTCGTAATAAATATACCTATTACGCATCCCAAGCTAAAAAAGAAGGATATGAACAAATCTCTAATATCTTTTTAGAAACAGCTAACAACGAAAAAGAACACGCAAAAATGTGGTATAAATTATTAAATGATGGTATCGGAAATACAATGGAAAACTTAAAAGCAGCGGCTGCCGGTGAACACGATGAATGGACCCATATGTACGCTGAATTTGCCGAAGTTGCTCGTGAAGAAGGATTCACTCGTATTGCCTACCTATTTGAACAAGTAGCAACAATCGAAAAACATCACGAAGAACGTTACTTAAAACTACTTCAAAATATCGAAGAAGGAACAGTATTTGAACACGAAGGAGAGGAAGCTTGGATTTGCCTAAACTGCGGACATATCCACTATGGTAAAAAAGCACCTAAAGCTTGCCCAGTTTGCGCGCATCCACAAGCATACTTCCAACAAGAAGCAAAAAATTACTAATTAAAAAGTTGAGTCCAGTAATTAGTAACCACTATATAAATCAAGCTATATTCCTTTGAATATAGCTTTTAAATTTTCAAAAACAATATCATTAAATTTATAGTTCCTTGAACAACTGTCAAGTAAAATGCTATAATTTAATTCGTAACCATTTATTTACATTATGGAGGAAGAAAAATGAGTAACTTAAAAGGAACTAAAACTGAACAAAACTTAATGACAGCTTTTGCTGGGGAATCAATGGCTCGTAATAAATATACTTATTATGCAGCTAAAGCTCAAGAAGAAGGATATGAGCAAATTGCTAACGTATTCCTTGAAACTGCTCGCAACGAAATGGAGCATGCAAAATTATGGTATAAATTACTTCATGACGGAGAAGTTGCTGATACAATGACTAACTTAAAAGATGCTGCTGCTGGGGAAAATGGTGAGTGGACAGATATGTATGCTCGCTTCGCTGAAGTTGCTCGTGAAGAAGGATTAAATCGTATCGCGGTATTATTTGAAATGGTTGGGAAAATTGAAAAACACCATGAAGAACGCTACCTAGAATTATTAAAAAATCTTGAAGAAGGTAAAGTTTTCGAGCGTGAAGAAGAACAAGCATGGGTTTGTTTAGAATGTGGACATATCCACTATGGAAAAAAAGCACCTAAAGCTTGCCCAGTATGCACTTATCCACAAGCACACTTTGAATTACAAGCTAAAAACTATTAATATTTGAACATTATAAAGTTAAAAGGTTCTATCTCATAATGAGATAGAACCTTTTTTAACATATAAAAACCGCTAATCCTACAAAAAGGAAGGATTAGCGGTAGAAGGAATTTAGATTGCTTTACCTAAAATTTCTTCAGCATGTTTAACAACTTCATCACTTGGAGCCTCTTGTCCTTTTAATGGATAATCATACCCCATTTGAGTCCATTTATACTCACCCATGCTGTGATAAGGTAAAACTTCGATTTTTTCAACTGTTTTCAGAGTTTTAATATATTCGGCTGTTTGTTTAAGATCTTCTTCATCATCAGTTAATCCTGGTACTAAAACACGGCGAATCCACATTGGAATACCAGCATCCGATACAAGTCGACCAAATTCTAATATGTGTGCATTATCTTTACCAGTTAACTGTTTATGTTTGTGTGCGTCAAACATTTTGATATCCAACATTAGCATATCTGTTACTGATAATAATTCTTTAAGTTGTGCTTTACGTTCTTCAGTATTGAAATGTAAATCACCTGAAGTATCGATGTTAGTATGAATGCCATGTTTTTTACACTCTTTAAATAATTCTGTCACAAATGGCATTTGTAATAAAGGTTCTCCACCACTTACAGTGATTCCTCCACCTGAAGCCTCAAAAAACTCTTTATACTTAATTAATTCGTCAACAATTTCTGAAACTTCCGTTACTTTCCCTTCTTTCATTTTCCATGAATCTGGGTTGTGACAATAAGCACATCGTAAGCCGCATCCTTGGACAAAGACGATAAATCTAAGTCCAGGACCATCAACTGTTCCGAAAGATTCTACTGAGTGTACATATCCATTCATACTAATCACCTTATCTTCTATTCTTCCCAATTACATTTTTTCATGCATTGTACGGTTAATAACGTCTAATTGTTGAGCACGAGTTAACTTGATGAAGTTTACCGCATACCCAGATACACGAATTGTTAATTGTGGATATTTCTCTGGATGTTCCATAGCATCTAATAAAGTATCACGGTTAAATACATTGATATTTAAGTGATGTCCTTTTTTGTTTACATAAGCATCCATGATTGCTACTAAGTTTTTGTTACGTTCTTCATCTGTACGTCCTAATGATTTTGGTACTAATGAGAATGTATTTGAAATACCATCTTGTGCAGACTCGAATGGTAATTTAGCTACAGATGACATTGAAGCGATAGCTCCGTGAGAGTCACGTCCGTGCATTGGGTTAGCACCTGGAGCGAATGGTTCACCAGCTTTACGACCACATGGAGTTGTTCCTGTTTTCTTACCGTAAACAACGTTTGAAGTGATTGTTAAGATTGATTGAGTTTGTAATTTAGCACGGTATGGTTTATGTTTACGTACTTTTGTCATGAATGAAGACATAACATCAATTGCAATTTGGTCTACGCGATCATCGTTGTTTCCGTATTTAGGGAAATCTCCTTCAACTTCGAAATCAACTGCGATTCCAAATTCATCACGAACTGGTTTAACTTTAGCGTATTTGATAGCTGATAATGAGTCAGCTACTACTGATAATCCGGCAATACCAGTTGCTGAAACGCGTTCTGCATCTGTATCATGTAATGCCATTTCGATACGCTCATAGCTATATTTGTCATGCATGTAGTGGATGATATTTAATGTATTAACATATAAATCTGCTAACCATTCCATTACTTCATCATAACGTTCCATTACTTTATCGTAATCTAATACTTCGTCAGTAATTGGAGCCCAATGTGGTCCAACTTGTGCTTTAGATTTTTCATCTTTACCACCGTTGATTGCATATAATAATGCTTTTGCTAAGTTTGCACGAGCACCGAAGAATTGTAATTGTTTACCAACTTTCATTGGTGATACGCAACATGCGATAGCATAGTCATCTCCATAGATTGGACGCATGATGTCATCATTTTCATATTGGATAGCTGAAGTTTTGATTGACATTTTTGCACAGTATTCTTTGAATCCTTGTGGTAATTTAGTTGACCATAATACTGTTAAGTTTGGTTCTGGAGCTGGTCCTAAGTTATCTAATGTATGTAATACACGGAATGAGTTTTTAGTTACTAATGGGAATCCATCAGTTGACATACCAGCGATTGATTCAGTTACCCAAGTTGGATCTCCTGAGAATAATTCATTGTAGTCTGGAGTACGAGAGAATTTAACTAAACGTAATTTCATTACGAAGTGGTCCATCATCTCTTGTGCTTGTTCTTCTGTGATTACTCCATTTTGTAAGTCACGTTCAATATAGATATCTAAGAATGTAGAAGTACGTCCTAAAGACATTGCAGCACCGTTTTGTTCTTTGATTGCTGCTAAATATCCGAAGTATAACCATTGGATAGCTTCTTTAGCTGTTGTAGCTGGTTTAGAAATATCGAAACCATGTTTCGCAGCCATTTCTTTTAATTCTTTTAACGCACGGTATTGTTCTGAAATCTCTTCACGTAAACGAATAGTTTCTTCGTCCATGATACGAGATGTATTGTTATGATCATTTAATTTTTCAGCCATTAAACGGTCGATTCCGTATAAAGCTACACGACGGTAGTCCCCGATAATACGTCCACGTCCATAAGCATCTGGTAATCCTGTGATAACACCTGATTTACGAGCAGCACGGATTTCTGGAGTATAAGCATCGAATACACCTTGGTTATGAGTTTTACGGTATTCAGTGAAAATGTGAGATACTTCTGGATCTACATGGAATCCATAAGATTCAGCAGCTTTTTCAGCCATACGAATTCCACCAAATGGTTGTAAAGAACGTTTGAATGGTTTATCAGTTTGGAAACCAACGATTGTTTCTAACTCTTTATTTAAGTATCCTGGTTCATGAGAAGTAATAGTTGATACGATTTTAGTATCTAAATCAAGAACTCCACCAGCCTCACGTTCAGCTTTAGATAATTCCATTACTTGATCCCATAATTTTGTTGTTGCTTCTGTTGGTCCTGCTAAGAATGAATCGTCACCCTCATAAACAGTAATGTTTTGATTGATAAAGTCACGCACATCAATTTTTTCTTTCCAGTTTTCACCTTTAAAGCCTTGCCAAGCTTCCATGATAATTCCTCCTTGTGGTCCAATTTGAACCTCTCTCTGAAATTTCGAATACCTGTTACTGCACTTTGATTTTATAACAGATAGCCTCATTTTGTAAAGGGTTTGCATAGCATCATAACATTTAACTATCCCCATAAACGTTATAACGTATATATCTTTTACATTGTCTATTATATTGCCGATAATGGAAAAAATCAACTTATATGCTCTAATATTTTGAAATTTTATTGTGACATTTTTATCCACCTAAAAAAACTTCTTTAAGATACATCCTAAAGAAGTTTTATATTAGGACAATATAGATTTTATTCCTAATATAACAATTAATATTCCACCAAATATATTAGCTTTATTTCCAATTATATGACCTAATTTTCTACCAAAGGTTGCTCCCATATAAGATAAAAGAAAGGCAACACCTGAAATGCAAATGACAGCTAACATAATCTGCTCATAAATTAGTCCATACGTAATTCCAGCAGCTAACGCATCGATACTTGTCGCAATACCAAACATCACTAATAATCTAAACGTGATTTTATTTGTTTTTCCAGTTCGTAAACACTTAACCTGACTACACTTTTTTTGTTGGCAAATCGGATACGGACAATTATCTGGTTCTTCTTCAAATGTTTCTTTAATCATTCTTGACCCCAAAATGATTAAAATAACACCTGCAATATATTGATTATAAGTTGTAATATTTCCACTTACGATTGTCAGCGAGATAATTCCTAAAATAAATAATAATCCTTGAAAAAATCCAAAGCTTGTCGCTACCTTCAAGCGCTGTCTTATTGAACTTGTAGCTCCATCCATTCCGAGTGTTATTGAAACAGCAAAAGCATCCATTGCCAACGCTACTGACATTGTAATAATAACAATAATGTAATCATTCAATAAAATCTCCCCCATCTCTAATCTTCCTTGCTCCTACATCTTATCTATTTACCTCATTTAATATACCTATTTTAAAATTAATCTAGAATTATTAAATATTGTATAAAAAATTAGGAACGCTAAACAAAAAAATATTTTTTAATTTCTTACCTTATATATATGTATTTCTGTATAAGTTAAAAAATGGAAAAAATAGATTGACTTTTAAACTAAACGCCTTATAATAAGTATTAAGTCACAACAAACTAAAATTTTATACAGATACACAAACTCTTATCAAGAGCGGCGGAGGGACAGGCCCTGTGATGCCCGGCAACCATCAATTAATGATACGGTGCCAATTCCTGCAGATTTTTATCTGACAGATGAGAGAAAGTGTGACATTACATGCAAATGTAGTCCACCTTTCTACTTATCTAAGTAGGAAGGTTTTTTTGTATCAATGTTAAATGACTTATCTAAGGAAAGGGGAGAGAATATGATTATCCTTGATCAAGTTAAAAAAGTATTCCAAACTTCATCCGGCCAAGTAACAGCAGTTGATTCTGTTAATCTAGAGATTAAAAAGGGAGAAATCTTCGGAATTATCGGCTACAGTGGTGCTGGAAAAAGTACATTAATCAGAATGTTAAACTTACTCGAACGACCAACCGACGGGACCGTTACAATTGACGGAAAAGATCTAACTAAGGTATCTGCTAAAGAACTTCGCTTAGCACGTCAACAAATCGGAATGGTATTTCAACACTTTAACCTACTTTGGTCTCGAACTGTTTATGAAAATATCGCCTTTTCTCTTGAAATTGCTGGCGTTAAGAAAAATGAAATCAAACCTCGTGTACTAGAATTAATTCAATTAGTTGGATTAAGCGGGAAAGAAAATAACTACCCTTCCCAATTAAGTGGAGGTCAAAAGCAACGTGTCGGAATCGCTAGAGCGTTGGCAAATAACCCAAAAGTTTTACTGTGTGATGAGGCTACATCAGCCCTCGATCCACAAACAACAGACGAAATCCTAGACTTATTAGTCACAATTAATAGAAAATACAATTTAACTATCGTTCTAATTACACATGAAATGCATGTCATTCAAAAAATCTGTCACCATGTTGCCATTATGGAAAATGGTCGTATCATCGAACAAGGTGATGTCTTAACTGTCTTTAGAACCCCAAGTCACTCCGTTACTAAACGATTTGTAAAGCAAGTTGTCAATGAAGACGAATCACTTAATACGTTAGATACCCTATCAAAACAATTCCCTGATGGAAAAATTGTTTTATTAAAATACTTCCAAGGAAATGCTGAAAAACCATTTATCACAAACGTTATTCGACAATATGATGTTGATATTAATATTATTCACGGGAAAGTTGTTCAAACACAAGATGGTGGTTATGGATCACTTTACGTTCAACTAACAGGAAATGATATTAATTCTGCACTTAATTATTTAAAAGAGGCAGGAGTAGAAATTGAGGTGATGGCACGATGATTTCATCATTACTACCGAATGTACGCTTTGATAAAATGTTTGATGCCACAACTGAAACACTATATATGTCACTAATTGCTTGTATTTGTGTTTTCTTATTAGGTCTTATCATCGGATTAATCTTATTCTTAACAGGACCTAATCAGTTACTTGAAAATAAATGGATTAATCGTATTTTATCTGCTTTCGTCAATATATTCCGATCAATTCCATTCGTTATCTTAATTATTTTGTTACTTCCATTCACAAAATGGTTAGTCGGAAGTATGTTAGGTCCGAATGCTGCACTTCCTGCTCTAATTATTGGAGCAGCACCATTCTATGGTCGATTAGTAGAAATCGCTCTTCGCGAAATCGATAAAGGAGTTATCGAAGCTTCAGTCGCAATGGGAGCTTCAATATGGACAATTATTTGGAAAGTTTTAATTCCTGAAAGCTTACCTGCATTAGTATCTGGTATTACTGTCACAACGATTTCTCTTGTTGGTTACACAGCAATGGCCGGTGTAATCGGAGCAGGAGGGCTTGGTAATTTGGCCTATCTTGATGGATTCCAGCGTAATCGCATGGATGTTGTATTTGTAGCGACAGTCATCATTTTAATTATTGTCTTTACCATCCAAATGCTCGGAGATTTTATTACTAAAAAAATCGATAAACGTTAAAAGAAATCTGACGTTAAGTAACTATTAGATAAATCCTTAATTTTTCACGAAATTGAGATTTATATAGGAATCGTGGGGGAACACGATAAAAACAAAATCCAAGGAGGAGAATTAAATATGAAAAAATTATCTTTAGGTTTATTAAGCTTTGCTGCAGCCCTAACATTAGTTGGTTGCCAAAATGACACAAAACCAGAAACTTCTACACCAGAAGCGCCAGAAACTGAGGAAGTAAAACCTGCAGAAACGACAAAGTTATCTATTGGAGCATCTGCGGTCCCTCATGCTGAAATATTAGAGTTTGCTGCTCCATTATTATTAGAAGAAGGAATCGAGCTTGATATTACAGTATTCCAAGACTATGTTTTACCTAATACAACGGTGGAAAATGGAGAATTAGATGCAAACTACTTCCAACACATTCCTTATTTAGAAGAATTCAATGTTGAGCATGGAACAAACCTTGTAAATGCGGGTGGAATTCATATCGAACCTATTGGAGTTTATTCTAAAAAATATACATCATTAGATGAATTGCCAGAAGGAGCAACAATCATCATGAGTAATTCAGTTGCTGATCACGGACGTATGCTAGGATTATTACAAACAGAAGGCTTAATCAAATTAGATGATTCTGTTGAAGTTAGCAAAGCAACTGTAGAAAATATCATTGAAAATCCTAAAAACTTAAAATTCCAAACAGATATCGATCCAGGATTACTAGTTCAAGTTTATAATGCTGAAGAAGGTGATGCTGTTTTAATTAATACAAACTACGCGCTTGATGGTGGATTGAATCCAATGAATGATGCTATCGTAATGGAAGGATCACAGTCACCATATGTGAACATCGTTGCAGTTAAGAGCGGAAATGAAAATAATGAAGCAATTCAAACATTAGTTAAAGTGTTACACTCTGAAGAAGTTCAACAATTCATTATTGATACTTACGAAGGAGCAGTTGTCCCTGTATCTGAATAGTGAATCAAATGGCTCTCATAACGAGAGTCATTTTTTAATAAATATAATAGATTTAGAATGAAAGTAAAAAAAAATTCTATCCTAAAAATGAGAAAAAGTATAAAATATAAGCTTTTTTCAAACTGGAAACTTTTAACTATGTTATAATAATGACAAATGAAAGGGTGAGAAACATGATTCAATTTAAATCAACAGTAAATTTTAAAAATGAAAAAACAAATTTAGTAGTTGGTGTATTTAGCGATACGACACATCCATTATTCTTGCAATTAGATAAGGCGTTAAATAAACGTTTATCTGCTTCTTTAGAAGAAAAATTAATTCCTACTACTTTCAAAGAGATTACACCAATTTATCCACTTGGACAAATTGAAAGCAAAAAAGTTTATATCGTTGGTTTAGGAAAATCAACAGACTTTAATACTGAGAAGTGCCGCCAAGTAATCGGACAAGTTGCAAAAATAGCAAAAGATGATGTAACAATCCTACTTGAAACATTTGATAGCAAACAAACCTCAATCAATGAGTTAGCAACGATTTGTGGTGAAGCTATTACACTTGCAACTTATAAGATGGAAACATATAAAACAGAAGAAAAAGTAAAAACTCCAGTCAAGTTCTACATTCATAGTGAATGTTCAATTGAAGCAGATTTAAAGCGCGGTATTATCTACGGAGAAGCAACAAATAGTGCTCGTCAATTATTAAATGAACCAGGAAATAAATTAACAGCAACTAATTTAGCAAATGCTGTTGCAACGTTCGCAAACGAACATAACCTTGAAGTTCGTATTGTTGAAAAAGAAGAAATGGAGCAATTAGGAATGGGAGGAATTCTTGGTGTAAATCAAGGTTCTGTTGAACCTCCAAAAATGATTGTTGCTAAATATCAAGGAACACCTCGTTTTGAAAACATTACAGCTTTAGTCGGTAAAGGTTTAACATTTGATACAGGGGGATATTGTTTAAAACCACGCGCTGGAATGGAAAATATGAAATCTGATATGGGGGGAGCTGCTTCAGCATTTGGAGCATTCCAAGTAGCTGTCCGCTTAAACCTACCCGTTAACTTACTATTAGTTATCCCTTCAACAGATAACATGATTAGCGGTAATGCAATTAAACCAGGTGATGTTATTAAAACGATGAATGGAAAAACAGTTGAGGTAACCAATACAGATGCTGAAGGTCGTTTAATCTTAGCAGATGGAATTACATTTGCTAAACATTTAGGAGCTAGTAAAATTATCGATTTAGCCACTTTAACGGGAGCTATTATCGCAGCTTTAGGAACGGATACAACAGGTGCCTTCACAAATAACCAAACCTTCTATAATCAATTCTTAAAAGCAGCAGAATTAACAAACGAATACGTTTGGCAAATGCCACTTCATCCACGTGATCAAAAAGCATTACGTTCCAGTGATGTTGCCGACTTAAATAATGCACCAATTGGAAAACCAGGAGCAATTATGGCGGCTGCTTTCTTAAAAGAATTCGTTGAAGAAACACCATGGATTCACTTAGACATCGCAGGAACTGCTGATACAAAGGCAGCTCATGACTTAGGACCAAAAGGTGGAACTGGGGTTATGGTTCGTACCATTGCTAAATTATTAGAACTACAAGCTTAATCATTAAAACGTAGGAATTACTTATGAATTCCTACGTTTTTTTAATACATAATTTCTTAAGTTGATAAATAAGATAGTTAACAAGGATGGAAAAAAAGATGGGGGACTTATATGATAAAAGAAATAGAACACATTATTTGGTCTTACTTAGCAATTCCCACTTTGTTAATCGTAAGCTTAATTTTTACTTTTTATTATAGAGGGGCACAATTTCGATTTAAGGAAATGATTAAATGTTTAACCAAAAAAACACCAACTAGTGAGGGTGTTTCATCTTTTCAATCCTTTACTATGGCCCTCGCTGCACGAGTAGGGGTAGGTTCTTTGGCCGGGGTTGCACTCGGAATTTATATTGGAGGACCGGGAAGTGTTTTTTGGATGTGGGTCAGCGCATTTATTACAGCTGCCGCTTCGTTTGCAGAAAGTACACTTGCCCAAATTTATAAACGAAAAGATGGAAAGATGTATATTGGAGGACCGGCCTACTATATTGAAGATGGCTTACATAAAAAATCTTTTGCTATCATTTACGCTATTATTATTATTCTAACTTATACTTTTGGTTTTAGTGCAATTCAGGCTAATACAATTGCGACTTCATTTAATGATGTATTATCTATCCCTCCGCTTATAACAGGAATCTTTCTTGCCATTTTAAGTGGATGCATTATATTTGGAGGGGCTGCATCCATAGCTAAAATGACTTCAAAAATCGTACCTATTATGGCGCTATTTTACATTGGAATTGGGATATTTGTTATGCTGACGCATCTTTCATATATTCCCACATTCTTCACTACAATTCTCGAAGATGCCTTTCAACCCTCTCCATTAATCGGGGGCACCGTAATGTTTACAATTATTACAGGAATTAAACGCGGGGTTTTTTCAAATGAAGCGGGAATGGGATCGGGTGCTCACGCGGCTGCAACAACAGATAGTGAGTTTCCAATTGAACAAGGTTATATCCAAGCATTTGGTGTTTATGTTACAACCTTATTCATTTGTACTATTACAGCCTTTTTAATCATGGTAACAGATGCTATCAGTGTTGCTGATAACTATAGTAATGGGATTGAACTGACTCAATATGCTTTAACAAGTTTATTTGGTCCAATTGGAGGAATTATTCTAGCAATTGCTATCTTCTTCTTCGCCTTTAGTACGATTTTAACTGGATATTTTTATGGCGAATCTAACGTCAAATATCTCTTTAAAACCAATCATGTCCTCTTCCTCGTACGAATTATTGTGATTGTGGTCATCATTATCTCTGCCTGTGCTTCAGCAGGACTTATTTGGTCACTAGTTGATATCGGTGTTGGATTAACTGCAACCATTAACATTATTGCTCTTTGCTATTTAGCATCAGAGGTGAAAAAGCGCCTGCGAAAATTACCATAAAAAAAGCCATCGTATGATGGCTTTTTCTTTATTCTTCGTTAGAAGGAAAGACATGACTTAAATAATTTGGATTTGATTTATCATAAATCAAATCCGATTCCTCTGCTGTCTTTCTAATTTCATCTTCAATTTCTTGAATTTTATTTAAAATTGATTCTGCATGGAATTTTTCAACATTGTAATACAAGAACAAATCTTCAAAAGCCTTTGCGGTTTTATTTAACTCTTGATTGATTTTAATGAATGAGGCAATATTTTTACTCTTTGCCGCATTTTTAAATTGCTCTAAATCAATTTTAATGGTTTCAATAACATCCTCTTCATTTTCGTATTCTTTAAGAGGAAGGGGATATGGTTTTAATCGTTCTAAGAAGTAACGATTTGATTTGTTAATGTTGTAAACATACGATAAGCGGAAATCACCAATATGGAATCTTACATAACAGCAACTACTTGGGAGTTGTAAAACTTCTCCACCCATTTGACGTAAAACCATTTCATGTTGATTGGCTTGCATACGCATATAACTAGCGTTCGTAAAAATACCTGCACCTGTAAATTCCGGATTAAATTTATCCATAATATATCTCCTTTATCATCAAATTATTTAATCACATTATACATAAAAGATTAGAAGATAAATAGTAGAAATGATAACAGAAATAATCATAATAGGGAATCCAATCTTTAAAAAATCCCCAAACGATAATTTATATCCTTTCTTATGAAGCATTCCACTAACAATAACATTTGATGAAGCTCCAACGATACTACCATTACCACCTAGACAAGCTCCTAAGGCTAACGCCCACCATAACGGTGCAATATTCATTCCAGTCATTGTTCCGATATTAATAATTAAAGGAATCATTGTTGCAACGAATGGAATATTATCTAAGAATGCAGAGGCAATAGCTGCAACCCATAAAATAAGTAATGCAGTAATCATTAGATTTCCACCTGTTAACTCAATCAATCCGCTGGCTAAAACTTCAAGTACCCCTACTTTTTCTAGTGCTCCTACCATGACGAATAATCCCATGAAGAAGAAGATCGTTGGCCATTCAACTTCTAATAAAACTTCTTCAACATCAATTCTACTAATTAATAACAAGACTCCAGCCCCAAACAATGCAATAGTTGCTGACTCAATTCCAAGTGCATGATGAGTTGCAAACCCTGCGATAGTTAGTAGTAAAATAATCCCGCTTTTTTTTAGCAACGTAGGATTTGTAATAGTTTTAGAAACATCGAATTCAGCAATTTTAGCTTTATTCTCATCACTGATAACAAAATGTTTTCTAAATACAAATTTTAAGATGAATAAGACTGTTGCAAAAATTACAAGAACAACTGGTCCTAAATTAAATAAGACATCTGTAAATGATAGCCCTGTCGCTCCACTAATCATAATGATTGTTGGATCTCCAATTGAAGTAGCTAATCCACCGATATTGGCACTAAATACCTCGGTTAATAAAAATGGTATGGCATTAAGTCCAAGCGTTTCTGTAATAACAAACGTAACCGGTGCAATTAATAAAATAGTTGTTACATTATCTAACAAGGCAGAAGAAATAGCTGTAATAACCGCAAAATAAATCATAATTCTCCATGGACTACCTTTAGATAATTGTGCTGTTTTGATTGCAACATATTGGAAAATTCCAGTTCGTTTTAAAATATTAACAATAATCATCATACCGATTAAGAGCCCGACCGTATTGAAATCAATAAAGCCTAATGCTTCTTCCTGTGTTAAGATATGAAAAACTAACATCAGAACTGCTCCTAATAGAGCTATAACTGTTCTATTAAATTTTTCAGAAATAATAAGGCCATATGCAATCAAGAAAATAACGATTGCCGGAAGAAATAATTGACTCGCCATCCCGTACCACTCCTTTATACACAAAATATACATATTTTTTTCTTCAAATGATTATAGGATAAAAAACTACCAATTAATACAAGAAATTATTGTAATATTTAGGAATTAATTAGGTAGATTTAGGTAAACGATGGTTTTAATTAACAAAAAATGTAAAAAAATATCCGTTTTAAAACGTTTTTTTCTATAAAAAACTATTTTTTAATATATCCAAATAAAAATTTTTTAAACGTTTTTATTTCATTCTCTTCTAACAATCAATAATTAACAATTTATGTAAAGTGATTTTTCTTTAAATTTACATATACTATTTTAAAAAGATTAAATTATAACGTGGTGAAAAGAATGACATCTAGAAGTGATTTTTTAGGAAGTGAGAAAGTTGGAAAGCTTCTTTTTTCTTTTTCACTTCCTGCTTTTTTAGGAATGTTTGCCAGTGGTATCTATAACATTGTTGATACAATATTCATTAGCAAGGGCGTTGGAATTTTGGCTGTCGGTGGGGTTGGAATTGTTTATCCAATTCAAACCCTTTATGTAGCCTTTGCTCAGATGATTTCAATTGGAGCAGCTTCTGCTATTTCGCGAAGTCTCGGTGAAAAAAATGAATCCCGAGCAAATCAAATTACAACAAATTCCTACGTGTTAACCTTAATAATTTCCATTATCTTAATGATTTTAACCTTTCTTTTTACAGATAAAATTTTATATTTTTTCGGCGTCAATCAAGATTTAGCTCCATTTGCTAAAGATTACTTACGCATGTCTATTTGGGCTATTCCATTCAATGCTCTAGCCTTAATTTCAAGCGCCGTTTTCCGTGCAGAAGGAAATATTAAAATATCAATGGTAACAGTCTTAATTGGTGCTCTTGTTAATATTGCACTCGATCCTCTTTTTATTTTTATCTTTAAGCTTGGAATAAAAGGTGCTGCTTTAGCAACGATTATCGCACAGATGCTTGCAACAGCTTTTTCACTATTTTATATTTTGAGTCATCGAAGTATCGTCAAATTTGAAAAGAAATACCTAATTCCCAATTTAGAAATTATCAAGTCCATCATTAGTGTCGGATTTTCAGCTTTCGCAAGAAATGGTGCAAGCTCATTATTTGCGCTCATTACCAATGCAACTCTTAGAACCTATGGTGGCACAGCCTCTTTAACAGCATTCGGTACTGTTAACCGCATTATCTCCTTTTTCTTTCTTCCTATCATGGGAATCAATCAAGGAATGCAACCGATTGCTAGCTATAACTATGGCGCAAAACAACCAGACCGAATTAAACAAGTTGTTAAATTATCCTTAATTTATACAACTGTTATTGGAGTTATAGCCTCTGTCATTGGAATTCTATTTCCTTTTGCAACGATTAGTTTATTCCTAAAAGATACTACAATTATGCAAGAAGCATCATTTGTTTTAAAACTACAATTATTTTTCTTTTGGACCATCGGACTTCAAATGGTCACCTCTACTTTATTTCAATCTCTTGGTCAGGCCATCCCCTCTTTATTCCTATCTATTCTCAGACAATTCATTATTCTGATTCCATTAATTCTTATTCTTCCTAGATTTACACCATTAGGAATTAATGGAGTCTGGTATGCCTTCCCTATCTCCGATTTTATAGCCTTTATAATTATCGCTATTATCTTAAAAATAAAATGGAACAAATTAGATAAAACAGTGCCAAAAACATAAAAACGATTTAGCAATATTATTTAAAATTACAATTTTATTCAAACTCATTCGTCTCTCACTCACCATATTAAACTTTTATCATATGCTAGAATTAGGCAAAGATGTTGCCAATAAGTAATGAATTTCTAATAAATTTGGAGGATTTTATTAGTTTTAATTACTGTTTAATATGGAGGTGCAAACCGTTGATTTATAATTCGAATTCTAATCAGTCACGTGCCTGTGGAGGTTCTAACGTAGCTGCAATGCCATTTTATCAACCTATGATGGCTTCTCAGCCTATGGTACAACCTACTATGGTACAGCCTATGATGGCTTCTCAAGCTATGGCCCAACCTGTTATGATGCAACAACCTATGATGACTTCTCAAGCTATGACCCAACCTGCTATGATGCAACAACCTATGATAGCTTCTCAAGCTATGACTCAACCCGCTATGATGCAACAACCTATGATGACTTCTCAAGTTGTGTCTCAGCCTGCTATGATGCAACAGCCTATGATGACTCCCCAAGCTACGGTTCAACAAGCTGTGACTCAACCAAATATGGTTGATAATACCCTTAGTTACGACCAAAATATGACTCAACCTAACTATCAAAATGCAATGATTTCTACACAATCAATGCCTCTTGCTAGTTATCCAGCATACGGTACTGCTTCTATTTATAGTAGCCAAGTTGGAATGCCAACTAATCAACTTGTAACAACACAAACGACTCAATCAGTTCCAGTTGCACAGAATCAATCTACGACTACCCATCATAAAAAAACAACTTATGTTGAAACTTATGCGCAACCATGTACAAACCAAGAACCTGTAAGTAATCAAATAACAACAACCAAAACGACAACTGAGAAATATCCACTAACCGGTAATATGGTTTATAGCGTTCAACAACAACCAAAAGGTTCAACTATGCAAGACTATAACTTATACTTGCTAGAAAAAGAATACTATGGTGATGATACCGATCAACCTGTGTATACTAAAACACAATCTTATCGAGATGGTCGTGCTGATGGATCACCACTCATCTCTTGCGATAATATTCCACTCGCAACTAGTTGTGTTAAAATGCAATCTTATCAAAATTTAAATGATTCTACTAATACACTTCAACAAGGAACTGCCTTTGCAGATTTATACATGCCTTACACTCCTAGAAAAGTTCCTGTAAGAGGAGGTAACCGCTATGAATAAAAACGAACTACTACGTAACATCCAAGCAATCAGTTTAGTTGCAGTAGATTTAAGACTTTTTCTCGATACACATCCAGGCAATCAAAAAGCACTAGCTGATTACAAAAATGCTACTGCTCAATATCAATCATTAAAAGATCAATACGAAAAAGAATATGGTCCACTCCTTAATTTCGGTCACAGTGATTTAACAGGAAAGTATAATTGGATAGATGAACCATGGCCATGGAAAAATAAATAAGGGGGACATATTAAATGTGGGTATATGAAAAAAGATTACAAATTCCAGTGGATATAAAAAAACGTGATTTAAAAATGGCTAAAGATATTTATGATGCCCTAGGAGGTGCTGATGGAGAATTAACTGCTTCAATGGAATATCTTCATCAACGTTATACAATGCCAACAGGACAATCAATTGCAACTTTAACCGATATTGGTACCGAAGAATTAGCTCATCTTGAAATTGTGGCCTCTTTAATTTATCAGTTAACAGATGGTGCAAGTATTGAGGAAATTAAAGCTGCTGGTCTTGATACTAGCTATGCAGGACGAGGAACAGGGATTTTCCTAGCTGATCCAAATGGCGTTCCATGGAATGCAGGTTATGTCGCACTTAAAGCTGATCCAGTAGCAGATTTAACAGCTGATATGGCGGCTGAACAAAAAGCAAGAGCAAGTTATGAACATTTACTTGATTTAGCTACAGACGAAGATGTTCGTCAGGTACTAAGTTATTTAAGAGAACGAGAAGTTGTTCATTTCCAACGTTTTGGAGAAACATTAATGAATGTTCAAAATCATTTTGAACATGACCGTTATTTCTTTATGAATGATCAAGATTAACCTTTTCCTAGGTAATAAAAAAAAGCTTCCATCTAGGAAGCTTTTTTATTTTGTGATGAACTGAGACATATTTCTTTTATAAAATACCATTAAAAACTTAAGAAATTACGACAATATTCCTTAAGTTTTTCTTAACATAAAAAGGCCCCCAAAGAGAGGGACCTTTTTTTACTAAGCAATCAGTTGTTTTGCTCTTGTAATCGCATCTTCAAATCCGCGGCAAACATTTGCGCGACCGATGTGTTTGACTAAACCAACACGTTTGATAACTTGATATGGTCGATCTGCGACTTCAGACAAGACTAAAACCGTATTTGAACGTTCACAATTATCATATAATAAATCTAATGCATGAACAGCTGTAGCATCAATAACAGGTACATTTCGCAATCTTATAATTAATACTTTAGATGGCCCCTGTAACGACTGAATTGAATCTAAAAATTTATCAGCAGCTCCAAAGAAAAATGGGCCATTAATTTCATAAACTAAAATTTCATCTGATAATACCTCTTTTAATTCATCATCTAACAATTCACTGTCTTCATGATCATCCATTAAATCTAATCCATAAACATCCGTTACATCTGTCATACGTTTTAAGAATAAGAATGATGATAAAACCATCCCAACACTAATAGCAAGTGTTAAATCAAATAATACTGTTAAAAAGAAGGTCGTTAATAAAACTGCGACATCACTTTTTGGTGCATGCAATAATTTTTTAAACATACGCCACTCACTCATATTATAAGAAACCATAATTAAAATTGCAGCTAACGTAGCTAATGGAATTAACTTTACTAACGGCATTAACACTAATAAAATAAATAATAATGTTAACGCATGAATAATTCCAGCAATTGGAGTACGTCCTCCATTTTTAATGTTTGCAACTGTTCGTGCGATTGCCCCCGTTGCAGGCATTCCACCAAATAATCCTGATGCAATATTAGCAATCCCTTCTGCTACTAATTCCATATTTGATCGATGTTTACTCCCAATCATACCATCCGATACAACAGCTGATAATAATGATTCCATCGAACATAAAAATGCAATCGTAAATGCCGGTGCTAATAAAACTTGAATCTTAGCCCATGTAAAGTGAGGAATTGATGGCATTGGAAATGAAGAAGATAAATTTGCATACTGACTTCCGATAGTTTGCACATCTAACTTTAAGACAGATACCAGAAATGTTGTTACAACGATCGCAATTAAAGACCCTGGAATCTTTTTATTAATTTTAGGCCAAATAATTAAAATAGCTAAAGCTAACGAACCTATAATAAATGGTAACAACCTTGCTTTATCAAATGACTCAAAATAATAAATCCATTTCTCAATAAATTCTGTTGGCACAGTCCCGATATTCATTCCAAAGAAATCTTTAATCTGTGAACTAAAAATGGTAACTGCAATTCCACTTGTAAATCCTACCGTAATTGGATACGGGATATACTTAATCATACTACCTAATTTACAGAGTCCAAATAAAATCAATATAATTCCAGCTAAAATCGTAGTAATCAATAACCCCTCAGTTCCATGAGTAGCTACGACTCCATAAACCACCACCATGAACGTAGCACTCGGTCCCCCGATTTGGACACGACTACCTCCAAGTAAAGAAATAAAAAAACCAGCAATAATAGCAGTATATAACCCTTGTTCAGGTGAAACCCCCGAAGAAATTGCTAATGCAATTGAGAGTGGTAAAGCAATAATAGCAACAATTAATCCAGCTATTACGTCTTTAATAAACTGCTCCTTATTATAAGTTTTCATAACAGATAATAATTTAGGTTTTAGTCTTGTTGACACGGTAAAAATATCTCCCTTCCAATTCTCACATCTGGCACAATATATTTATTTTAACACCATAGCTCTTGTAGCGATAGGAAAAAATTAGTTATTTTGTTAATACTATTTCATAGAATTTAAAAACAGGAAAAAGCCTCCATAAAGATTATGAAGGCTTTTTTTATATAACATCAACGCTACTAATTAGCGATCTTTAGGCATTGCCGCACCAGGAGCTGTTTTTTCAGCACGAATTGGTTTACCATTAATTAATTTTGAGTTTAATTTACGGATAATGTTATTAGCGTGTGCTTTATCAACATTAATGAATGTGAATTTTTTATAAACGTCGATATCTCCGATTGCACGTGCAGGAATATCAGACTTTTTAGTTAACATTCCAACGAAGTCTTTAGCCTTAACTTTTTGCTTAGAACCAACGTTTACGAATAAACGAACTTCGTTTTTACGCATTCCTTTAGCTTTTGGATTACCTGCTGTAACTTCTTCGATATGAGCATATTTCTTAGTGCTTTGACCAATTTTCATTTGTAATAAACCAGCCGCAACTTGTTCAATTGTGAATCCTTTTTCTAAGATTGCAGCGATTAATTCGTTTTCTTTAGAGAAATCTTTTCCTTCTAAATTAGCAACGATTTCGTCAATAACATTAGTAGATTTTTTCGCTTGAATTTCTTCTACTGATGGAATTGGCATTTTAGACATTTTTGTTTTTGTGTAATCTTCAATACGACGGATACGGAACATATCTTTTCCGAATACAAACGTAATTGATAATCCAGTCATCCCCGCACGACCAGTACGTCCGATACGGTGAACATAGTTTTCTTCATTTAATGGGATATCGTAGTTGAATACTGCTTCAACGTTACTTACGTCGATACCACGAGCAGCGATATCAGTTGCAACTAAGATATTAACATTTTTACGACGGAAGCTGTTCATAACGCGGTCACGTTGAGCTTGTTTTAAGTCTCCGTGTAACCCTTCAGTTACGTAACCTTCTTCTTGTAATTTAGAAACTAATTCATCAACTTCACGTTTAGTATTAGTGAAGACGATAGAAGAAGTTAATCCCATCATATCGATACAACGAATCATCGCTTGAACACGGTCTTGGCGTTTAACTTCAACGTAGTATTGATCGATTTTTTTGTTTGATAATTCTTCTGAAACGACTTTAACCACTTCAGGATTTTTTTGATAAGTTTTAGCAATGTTCATGATTTCACGAGCCATTGTCGCTGAGAACATAACTGTTTGACGAGATTCAGGTGTTTTTTCTAAGATTTCTTCGATATCATCTTTGAATCCCATGTTTAACATTTCATCAGCTTCATCTAAAACTAACATTTTTAAGTTTTCTAGTTTTAAAGTGCCGCGGCGCATGTGGTCCATAACTCGTCCTGGAGTTCCGACAACGATTTGAACACCTTTTTTAAGTGCGCGGATTTGAGGATCATATGATTGTCCTCCATAAATTGATAAAATGTGAACATCACGGTTGTTACGTGAGAATTTTTTAGATTCTTCATGAACCTGTACCGCTAACTCACGAGTTGGACATAATACTAATGCCTGAACATTTTTATTTTTAGGATCAATTTTTTCAAGGATTGGTAACATAAATGCTGCCGTTTTCCCTGTTCCTGTTTGTGCTTGTCCGATAATATCTTTTCCAGCTAATACTACTGGGATTGCTTCTGCTTGGATTGGTGATGGTTTAACGTACCCGATCTCCTCAATTGCTTTTAATGTTGATGGTGATAAAGCAAGATCTTTAAATGTAATTTCTGTCATTCTTTGCTTCCTTTCTATTTAAACACAAAAAAAACGTAAATGAGCAGACGAACATCACTTACGATAGTGTCATGTTTACGAAGTGTCAATAAATTATACACTATTTTAAACCCCTTTGCAACCTAACACGTCGAATGATATCGTTTCCTAGCTAATATTCTGTGCTTATTCTCTCTTTATTTTTTTAACGTAACTACAATCTTATTTAGTATGGACCAATTACCTGATTTATTTTCATCAGAACATAAATAAAAACAAAAATCTTAACCATTTAATAATTCCAAAACAATGCTCCTATCAAGGATTGTATCTTATTAATCACATGTGACATCTATCAAAAATGTGATATAATGTTTCAAGATAAATTACACGGAGGTGTTTTAGCATGCTTACAGTATCAAACGTTGGTTTACGATATGGTGATAAAAAATTATTTGAAGAAGTTAACTTAAAATTCACTCCAGGAAATTGCTACGGAGTAATCGGTGCAAACGGAGCTGGAAAATCTACGTTTTTAAAAATTTTAGCGGGTGAAATCGAACCTAATACAGGTCATGTAAGTTACCCAAAAGATATTCGTATGTCAGTTTTAAAACAGGATCATTATCAATACGATGAATTACCAGTTTTAGAAACAGTAATTCGTGGTAATGAACGCCTATTTGAAATTACTCAACAAAAAAATGCGTTATATATGAAAGAAGATTTCTCTGAAGAAGATGGAATTTTAGCAGCTGAACTTGAAGGTGAATTTGCTGACTTAAACGGGTGGGAAGCAGAATCAGATGCTGCCTCTTTATTACAAGGTTTAGGTGTTCCAACAGAATTACATGATAAATTAATGAAAGAATTAACAGGGGCTGAAAAAGTCAAAGTATTATTAGCTCAAGCATTATTCGGAAACCCTGGAATCTTAGTACTCGATGAGCCTACCAACCACTTAGATATTCAATCAATTAACTGGTTAGAAGAATTCTTAATCAACTTCGAGGGAACAGTTATCGTTGTATCCCATGACCGTCACTTCTTAAATAAAGTGTGTACTCATATTTGTGACGTTGACTTTGGGAAAATCAAATTATTCGTTGGTAACTATGATTTCTGGTATGAATCAAGCCAATTATTAAATCGTATGGCTAAAGAACAAAATAAGAAAAAAGAAGAACAAATCAAAGAATTACAAGAATTCATTGCACGTTTCTCTGCTAATGCTTCTAAATCTAAACAAGCGACATCTCGTAAAAAATTATTAGATAAGATTACATTAGATGACCTTGAACCATCAAGTCGTCGTTATCCATACGTTGGATTCAAACCAGAACGTGAAGTTGGGAATGACATTTTATTCGTTGAAGGATTAACAAAAACAATCGATGGAGTTAAAGTTTTAGATAACGTAAGCTTCATGGTTAATAAAGATGACAAAATTGCATTTATCGGTGATGAAATTGCCGTTACAACATTATTCAAAATCTTAAACGGTGAAATGGAACCAGACAGTGGAAAATTCAAATTTGGTGTGACAATCAAAACAGCTTATTTCCCTAAAGACAACTCAGAATTCTTTAATGGATCTGACTTATCATTAGTTGACTGGCTACGTCAATATTCTGATGACCAAACAGAAAGCTATGTTCGCGGATTCTTAGGACGTATGTTATTCTCTGGTGAAGAAGCCCTTAAAAAAGCTTCAGTATTATCAGGGGGAGAAAAAGTACGCTGTATGTTATCACGCATGATGTTAACAAATGCTAACTTATTAATGCTTGATCAACCTACAAACCACTTAGACCTTGAATCAATCACAGCGGTTAATAATGGATTAAAAGACTTCTCAAGCAACGTCTTATTCGCATCACATGACCACCAATTTATTCAAACAATCGCTAACCGCATCATCGACATCAAAGAAGACGGAACAATCGTTGACAAACAAACAACATACGATGAATATTTAGCATTAGCATAAAAAACTAAGTGTTACACTTAATCTTCCAAATCCCATGTACAAAATGTACATGGGATTTTTTTCTTCTCAACATTAATTTCTAGACGTTAAAAGGGGCTATTTCATTATAGCCCCCCCTTAAAATTATCTTTATTTAAATGTTACCCTCACCATCACTGGATAATGGTCTGACAAATAAACACCATCAAAACAGTCTGCCCAAGCAACAGCTTTAGAGGCATTTACACTTTTAGTCGCAAAGATATAGTCAATTTTAATCTTTATTTTTCCATAGTCATGGAAGGTATAATCTAATTTATCAGTCAAATCATTCAATTCGATTATCTCATTATTGACGATAGCTTTAATTTCTTCGTCTTGTGGTTCAGAGTTCATATCTCCCATGATTAGGGTTGGCAGCGAGATATTTTGTTCACGTAAGTGTAAATCATTTAATAGTTGCTCACTACTTTGTACTCTTATGCTTGATTGCATGTGATCATAATGCGTGTTATATACACGGAAAATCTGATTTGTGAGTTGATTTTTAAACACGGCTACATTGCAAGGTCTTGCCAATGTCATCATCTCTTTTTTACTCCCTGGCTTATAGGGAGTATCAGAAAACCAAAAAATATCTAAACTCATTAAATCAAGTTTATTTTTATTGTAAGCAATCATCACCATTTCCCCACTCATCTGCTCATCTCGACCGCATCCAACAAAAACATAATCCGTTAACTGTCGTTTTAAATCCCTCAAACTAATTTCAGTTAACTCTTGAAATCCAATCAGATCCGGAGCTTCACTTTTAATTTTATGGACCACATGAGAAACACGATTTTCCCATACATTAAGTCCATCATCTACTGTAATTCTTAAATTAAATGTTACAATTTTCAATTCATTATCCATGATTATCCCCCACATTTTTATAAGTTCAAGTTTCCCCCTTATCATACTCTCCTCCCCTGTTTCTATCAATGAACTATTTATAGGATTTTATTGATTTTTATAGTTCATTTAACCATCATATTTTTAGAGATTTTGCCTTAATTCGCTTCACTGTATAAAATTTTTAATACTGCCATATAATGAATTAACAACTGATTACGTTTTATGGGGGAATATTTATGATTACATTGAAGGAGATAACAAAAGATAATTTTTGGGATTGCATTGAATTAACAGTTTCTAAAGATCAAGAAGATTTCGTTACTTCAAATGCGATTTCCATCGCTCAGTCTAAAGTGCAACCAGAATGCATCCCACTTGCCATTTATCATCATGATATCATGGTCGGATTTGTGATGTATTGTCTTGATGTGGATGATAATGAGTATTGGATTTATCGTTTCATGATTGATGAAAAATATCAAAATATGGGATATGGAACACAAGCATTAGAGCAGGTCATAGAACGAATTAAAGAAGATAAGACTCATCATAATATTTTCGTTGGAGCTCACCGTGACGGTGAAGTTGCAATTAACCTTTATAAAAATTTTGGTTTTGAATTTAATGGCCAAATCTTTGGTCATGAGCATGTGATGGTTTTAACTTACTAATGACGATTGCCTCCATAAATCCTTACCACTATCCAAAGAGAGGAGATAAATGATCTTCTATCTTTGGATTTTTTTAATTGTGGATAATCACAAAATATCCTATATTCATCAAAAGAAAAACTATATAGTAAAAATTCATTCTCTCTTATACTAGTTCTGTAAACGATTTATAGGAGGGGTAACTGATGTATTACATGGGGATTGATGGTGGTGGAACAAAAACAAGATATGTGATTGCCAATCAAGAGATGGATGTCTTAGTGGATTTTGAAAGTGAGACGATACATATTCATCAAATTGGGGCGGATGAACTAAGAAATCGTCTTGAATCTCATATTAAACTAGCTTGTAGCAAAATTGATATCCAACCAACAGATTTAAACTTTGTCTTTATTGGGGTTCCAGGTTATGGAGAAAGTCAAGCAGATAAAGAAGTCATTGATGATATCTTAGCAGAAGTAATGCAAGAGATTCCCTATCAAGTGGATAATGATGGCGTTGTGGGATGGGCAGCAGGATGCGGGTGTCAGCCTGGAATCAACATTGTAGCGGGAACCGGTAGTATCGCAAATGGTCGAAATAAGGAAGGCCTCTCTCTTCGGTGTGGAGGTTTTGGTCCAAATATCGGAGATGATGGAAGTGCACACTGGATTGGACTTCGTGTCATTAATGAGTATACGAAACAAAAAGACGGGCGCCATGAAAAGACATGTTTAGTCGATATCATTGAAGAAGCTTATGACATTACCTATTTATACGAAATTGTGGATATCGTCTTTAATCGACTTAAACTTTCAAGGCCTGACATTGCAAAATTCTCAGCAATTGGGGCAAAAGCCGCCCAAAGCGGATGCATCGCCTGTCAAAATCTATTCCACCAAGCGGCACATGAACTTGCCTTACACATCAAAACATTAGCTAAACAATTGAATTTAACGGATTCATTTGCCGTCTCATATTCAGGTGGAGTTTTCAAATCAGGCGATACTATCTTAGTACCACTCGCTAACGAATTACAAAACTTAGATTGCAAGATTCAAGCACCGCTTCTAGAACCTTGTCTTGGGGCTGTCTTACTTGCTTATCAACTTGAAGGTAATAATGTGACAGATGAATTAATTCAAAAACTACAAGCACACTAAAAGAGGTGGAGAAATCTCCATCCCTTTTAACGTTTAAAGAAATATTCTTCCTGCTCCTCAAGCTCTTTATCCGAATTTTGACGCCATTTTCCTCTTTAACCCCACGTATTAATCCTTACGAAAGAGTTTCACCTACTTTGAAAATTCCATCCTTTCATTTAATGCAGGTCTCCTACGGCAACATTTATGATACTCGTCCACTAGAAGAGAGCTCTCTTAAAAAGTAAGATCATCCCTCAACTACTAGGAAATTCGATAAAAGTTTTCAAATAAGGACCTTATGCATGTTATCATAATGATATGAGGGATTAATGCTGTTTTTTTGCGCAGTAATCACTAAGAAAGGAAAGTGATCAATATGAAACGAATGATTTTATTCATTTGTTTATTAACTCTAGTGGGGTGTGGAAAGTCTGATAGCTTATTAAATTATAAAAATTCTTATATTGGGGATAACTCAGCGGTTGGAAATATTCTAAGTTTATTACCTGTAAATCTTCAAGATTATACATTTAGTCTGCAAACCGCATCAGAGCCTTATGAATTAACAGTCAATTATTCTAATACTAAACTTACAAACGATGATTTAAATTATAGTGCTGATATATTATTTACACTGATTCAAAATGTTGAAATCATTCATTTTGAATCAGAAAATTCATCATCAACTTTCTTACGCCCATCTGATGAATTCTTACAAAAAATAGAAAAAGAACTAACTCAAGCGAGTTAGTTCTTTTTAAGTTACAACAGTAACCATAATAATCAATGCGATACTAAATAGTAGGTAAGCGAAAACTCCATGATTAAGCCATACAAGTTGCATTAACTTACTTTCTGGAATCGTTAAATCTCCTTGCACAAGCTCAACTTTTTTACGATTTTTGATGATTAATATCGTTCCAAACGTAATCAAAATAACAACAATAACGCTAGCTATCTGAGCCCTTAACAAGTCGCTTCCATCTCCGATTAACATGGGTAAGATGAGTGAACCCATGGCGTTGACAAACATATGAATTCCTATTGAATATTTAAGTTGATTTGTTTTTAAAACGATGTAGGCCAAAATGATACCGAGTCCAACGGCATAAAATAGTTGTGATAAGTTTCCATGGTAAAAACCGAATGCAATCGCAGTAAAGATAATAGCCACTTTATCTCCATAAATACGTACCCGATCAAGTAGTATTTTCCGAAATAAAAGTTCTTCAATAATTGGCGATAAAACGACAATACATAACAAGCTAAGCCACGGACTTCCAGTTAAAATCACCTGTTGAACGGGATTTACAATGGATTCTGTCTTAAACAATTCTATAAAGCTCAGCAAGAAGGTCGTTAAAAAATTCAAAAGAATCATCACAGCATAAGAAATTAATCCATATTCAACGAGTTGCCGTAGTGTTAATCGTTTCTTTTCTTGCGAAACAGCTGTCGGTATTTTTTTCATCATACAATAAGCTAATGGAAATCCAATTAAGTAAAAACTGACTGCGATTAAGAAAAAATTAGCCCAATCTGTCATTAATAAGTTTGGATCAACAGCTGACATAAATCCCGCTACAATGAGTTGAACAACATTCACAGATAAAATACTAAAAGTTAGGGCAAATCCAAGACGACTAAAAACTTTTCTAGTCTCAATATAAGAGTAATTCTCCACTACTCCCTCCCCCCTTCTAATAATCCTTATAATTTTTAAATTCTTCTTTCTCTTTTTTTATTTCTCGTCGACGCTCCACTATTTTATAAGCTAGTAATCCTACCACCCCAATGATACAAACTAAGTAAAATCCAAGCACCACACATACGAGAATTTCCATTTTTATTTCACCACCACTGCTGTTCCATAAGCCACCATTTCTGCAGCCCCTGCCATCACAGCTGATGACATTAAACGGACACCAACAATTGCATTAGCGCCTAGACTTTCAGCTTCATCAGCCATGCGACCGAATGCAATTTGACGCGCTTCAATTAACATCTCGTTGTACCCTTTTAATTCTCCTCCAACAATAGTTTTTAATCCCGCTCCAATATCTTTTCCAATATGTTTAGAACGGACAGTGCTCCCCTTTACTAATCCCTTTACTTCAATAATCTCTTTTCCGACAATCGTATCTGTTGTGACAATTAACATACAAATCCCCTCCTATCTACTAAATTATATGGTGAAAATCACTGCCTTATGTCACATCCTAAATGAAAAAAGAGAAATTCCCTTTATTCAGGAAACGTCTCTTCAGATTATCATTTAAAATAATTGATATTCTTCGATAAACTCCAAAATAGAAGCAAGATCTGCTTCAGTATGACAAAACACCTCCACACATTCAATAGCGCTGATTGGTGATTCCCATGTTAAATAATTTTGGAGTAAGACATTGCCACGCAAATCATGCAAATCTCCACCAGGAACCTGAATTTTAACTGGTGCCTGGCAACGGTCAACGAGTTCAAAGAAAGCCTCACTGTCTTTAATTCCCTTTAGCATTAAAGCTATATTTACATTATCCATAAAATCCCCTCACTTTTTAATTCACGTTATACTATAATGATAGCGACACTGTGATTTCCAAACAATAACAGTAAAGACCAATCCTATAACAAAAGCGACAAAGGGGAATTATTCCATGCCTATTCAAATATACGACCTAAATCTTGATAAAAAAAATCGCGAACTCGAAGTTCGCGGGACACCGTTATTTCCTTGCGGGGCCTATTTTTCAGATATCATAAGTAATGTAACAGGTGATATTCCCTGGCACTGGCACGATGAATTCGAAGTCATTGTCATTAAGAAAGGTCCAATTAAAATTAGCGTCAGCGGAACTGATTACTTACTTCAAACAGGTGAAGGACTATTTATTAACTCCAATGTTTTACACTCAGTCTATGTCTTTAATGATCAACCTTGTTTATTGAATTCACTCGTATTCCACAAAGAATTAATCTGTGACACAAATGAAAACATCTTTAAACAAAGATATATTCAACCTTTAGCAAATTGCAACGCTCTACCAAGTATCCCACTTTATCCTCATATCAAGTGGCAACGAATTGCAATCGATTGTATTCTTACCGCTTATGAAGCCTACGAATCGGAGAAGTTTGGTTACGAGCTATTTATAAGAAATCAACTCTCACACCTTTTTTATCTTCTTGTCAAACACCATCAAGAAGCACTCCAACAACCTCAAATCGAAAACCAAGAAATGAAGCGTCTGAAAAAAATGCTAAACTTTATTCACGAAAACTACTCCAAAGGAGTCGAAGTAGGACAAATTGCTGCTAGCGCCAACATCAGTATAAGAGAGTGTCAACGATGTTTTCAAAAACACGTCCAAATGTCCCCAATGCAATATCTTTTAAAATACCGTATTTCAGTTTCAGCAGGCCTATTGCTTCAAACGGATGCAACCATTACCGAAATCTGTAACAAAGTCGGATTCGATAGTCCAAGTTACTATACAAAAATCTTTAAACGCTTCATGAATACTTCACCAACTGCTTACCGTAAAAAAACTATAGTAAGATAACTCTTCTAGCTTTTACACATCTCATTCTCCCATCAACCTCAAACCCAACATCACCCATAGTTACCTATCTTCACAACTTAAAGAACTTGAAGCCGACCTAATTATTAAACGAACAGTATACAACGAAACTCCACTAAGAGTTGAATACTCCCTCACCGATATCGGACGACAATTCCTTGACGTTATGGAAAATCTGTGTGATTGGGGATTTGATTACATTAACTACACAACTAATCTTTAAAAGTAAATTCGTTGGTTAATCCTCTTTCATCTATTAAAATAAAGTTATACACAGTTTGATTTTTAATAATAAGGAGAGTCTAATCATGGATTTAAATAAAAAATTATGTTATTGCTTCAATATTACAGTTGGAGATATTAAAGAAGAGATTGAAACAGGATCAACAACATTACAAGAAATTCAAACCGAAACAAAAGCAGGTTTAGCTTGTAAAGGATGTGTTAAACGCGTTCAAGAAACAATTAACTTATTATTAGAAGAAAAATAAAAATGAGGGAGCCACAGCACGGCTTCCTCATTTTTATTTCACGTCTTGTACTCTAATCTCTATATCAAAAGAACCTAATACTTCATTTGCGTTATAGGCAATCACGTAATTTCCTGAATGATCAATAAGGAAACTTGGACTATCTTTTGTTCCAGAAAAACTTGCCTTCATTCCAGCTTCATCAAACATCCCAAAATCTAAAATTCCTTGTTTAATATTGGTACGATAATCAATCGTTACGGTCATGCCTTCTTCTAAATAAGCCTGATACAGAAAGACTTGTTCAGTCGTTGACTCTGAAAATGAATGATGAAGTAATGTTTTTTCAAACCTATTACTATTAAAAACAGGTGATGGGAGTTGCTCAGACGGTACAACGATATCAAAAGGTTGATAATCTATCGGATTTACATTTTCTACAACTGGACTTTCATATGCAATATTGACATTTGAGCTTCGCACTCCCATAAATGTAGCCATTCCAATTAGCGGTAAAATACTAATCAGTAATGAAATAATGACAATCACAATAAAAGTTTTCTTATGCTTTAAAATAATCTTCATCCTAAACTCCCCCTTATTTAATATGTGCCGAACAACTCGGACAATAGTGCCACTCTGACTCGACTGTTCTTCCACAATTTGGACATTTTTCTTTCAACGCTTGACCACAATGAGGACATGTACTAAAATCCTTATTCACCTTCTCATTACAAGTCGGACAAAGATATGAGAAACTACGACTAATCAACAAATAAATAATTAATGGCAACGGAAGTAATATCGGATATACAATCGGAAAAATTGCAAAAATTGCCCAAACAATTGCCAAACGATCACCTCGATCCTTTGCATCTAAATAAATCCACGCGACCTGACCAATTCCAAAACAAACGACTACAAATAAAACAACTGACATTAAAATACTCATCACAATCATATATTTCCACCCTCTCTATACCGAACAATTAACAAAATCAACGAGGCAAACAACACATAAATGCCACCAAGCATTATAAACTCTCGATTAAATCCTATAAATTTAAAAATCAACATTTGTGCAAGCACACAGAAAACTCCCGCTATCATCATCAGGATCTTAAGACGTTTTCTTTGCCTTTGAAGCTTCAACTCATTAGCAACTCGAATAATCTTTAATGTATCAATCTCAGTTATCAAACCTTGAGCCTCTAATTGCTCATCCTTTAAAACATCCATCATCTACCCTCCTAACTTCTTTCTTATCTTTTGAATCGCATTAAAAATTCGCGACTTTGTCGTTCCTGTTGCAACTCCAAATAAATTAGAAATCTCTTCAATACTATAGCCATAATAATGTCTTAAAATAAAACTCATCCGCTGTTCTTCACTCATGTCCTGTAAGGCATTCATCGCTTCCTTAAACTGAACCTGTATTAACGCGTCACACTCACCTTCACTAAACACCGATTGAATAATTTCGTCATCGTAAACAATGCGACTTTGCTTTCTTACCTCGTTTCGATATAAGTTAGTCGCAATTTGAATTAAGTAAGTCAAAAATTTACTTTCTCCACGAAACTTTTCAATATTTAGTGTCGCTTTAAGTAATGTTTCCTGAACTAAATCCTCCGACATTTGAATATCCCCAGTTAATTTAATGAGATAACCATAAACCGTCTTATAATGCATCCCAAACAATATATTTAAGCAGTGCCGATCACCTGAAATCGCCTGTTTCACAAGCTGTTCCTCATCCAACCCTCTCACCTTCTTTCACTAATAAGACACGCGAGTTTAAAAAAAGTTCATTAAAAAAAAAAAGAACACCAAAAGTTCTGTGTTCTTTAACTATAACTTGTTTATTTAATATTTTCTATAATTTTCTAATTGTTCTCTCTCCATTTTCTTCTCTTTCAAACGTTCTGTAATTTTAAAGATTAAAAAAATACCAAACACTAAAAAATTAAGCAAATACCAACCAATAATAAATTTAAGCATTATTTAATCACAACCGCTGTTCCATAAGCGACCATTTCAGCCGCCCCTGCCATCACTGATGATGACATTAAACGCATTCCAACAATCGCATTTGCCCCTTGAGCTTCTGCATCTTCAACCATACGTCCAATCGCAATTTGGCGTGCCTCCGTTAACATCTCATTATATCCAGTTAATTCCCCCCCAACTAGATTTTTAAATGAGGCTCCGATATCTTTACCAATATTTTTTGAACGAACCGTACTTCCACGCACTAAACCTTTTACCTCAATAATTTCTTTCCCTGAGATACTATCTGTTGTCACAATTAACATAGACTATTCCTCCATTATGTTTTCAATTCTTTAATTAGATGATTGTCTAATTATTTAATAGCATTATAGCTCTTTGACCTATAAAAGTCAATAAATAACAGATATTTTTTACAATGTCGATTTCGACACTATCTGAAAAACTTGAAAAACTAGGAGTTACAGGAGTATAATAAGTAAATGTATAGTTACTTTGCTATTGTAAATAACAACAATAGTCTTTGAATCAAATCTTATTAACAGGAGTGATACCCAATGGGTCGTAAGTGGAATAATATTAAATACGGAAAAGCTGCTAAAGATGCTGCCCGTTCAAAAGTTTTAGCTCGTTTCGGAAAAGAAATTTACATGGCTGCTAAAAATGGAGATCCAGATCCAGAATTAAACCGTAACTTAGCATCAGTTATTGACCGTGCTAAAGTTGCAGGGGTTAACCGTGAAATCATCGACCGCGCTATCAACAAAGCAAAAGGTGGATCAGACGAAAATTACGATTTCATCCGCTATGAAGGATACGGACCAAATGGTGCTGCCGTTATCGTTGATACATTAACTGACAACGTAAACCGTACAGTAGCTGAAGTACGTTCTGCATTTAACAAAAACGGTGGAAAAATCGGAGTAAGTGGTGCCGTAGCATTCATGTTCGAAGCAACAGCATTATTCGGATTCAACGGAAACTCAGCTGATGAAATTTTAGAAGGATTAATGGAAGCAGACGTAGACGTTCGTGACGTTGAAGAAGAAGATGGAGAAATCACAGTATACGCAGACCAAGATCAATTCCATGCCGTACAAACAGCATTAAATGGAATGGGAATCACAGAATTCGAAGCTGCAGAATTAACAATGTTACCAACATCAACAGTAGAATTAGATGGTGATGCATTAGCTAAATTCGAAAAATTAATCGACGTACTAGAAGACTTAGACGATGTACAACAAGTTTACCACAACGTAGAATTACCAGACGAAGAATAATAAAAGGCTAAGAGATGTGCTTAACACTCGTAGAAAGTAAGGAGAGTCCGCCGTGTCGTAAGACACAAGAGGCTCTCGAACTTTACCAGAGTGTTGCATCTCGAATCTAGATTAAATAAAAAGCTAAGACGAACAGATAACTCCGAATAAAAGTGCTTAGCCACCGAAGTTCTTGAAAGTACAATTGTGGATAAAACTTTATAGAGGAGTTATTCATCGAAGCTGGATTAAATAAAAGGCTAAAGCTAATACTTTAGCTGTTCAAAAAATGTAAGGGAGTGATAAGTGTCTCGTTTTTAGAGACACTTATCACTCCCTATTTTTTAAAACAAACTAATTCAAAAGGAATTTTTTGGTTAATCTTATACATTTATTCTGAAGAGACAGTGAGCTAAAGCTAGATTTCCATCCCTTGTACCAAGCTATTCCTGTGCCTGATTTATGCTTTTATCTTACACTCCACGTACTTTGTACGTGATTTTTTATGATTGAGTTATTACTCTTTTATACTTAATAGTCAATTGTACATTTCACAGAAATTCATTATTTTAAGTGTATATCACTCCTAATACTCTGCACTCTATTAATGAAAACAACTCATCATCTGTTTAAAGTAAGTACTTTGTAGGATATAATAACAGTATCGAATTCAAAATATGAATTCCTAAAAAGGAGCTCTGAGCATGGAAATTAAAACAAAACATAAGAAATTTAATAGTTTTACAGATTTATATAGCTTTATGATAGATAGTCACTTAGAAGAAATAAGTGTCACAATGAAATATCCTGACGGAACAAAAAGTTCTGGAATTATGCCAATTGACATGGTTTTATCATTCACTTCAATTGAACAAATTAAAACTTTTGATAAAGAGTTAAAAGAATTATCAACTAAATACAATGAAGATTTAGCTAAAGTTCGTGAAATTGCAGAAAACTGTAATGAGTTGAATTATTTCGAAGATGAAGATGGTGAAATTCAAGCTCAATTAGATGCAATCGAAGCAAGCAATGAGCTCAAACAAGCAGTCACTGAATTAGTAAACGAAAAATTACATGGTTAAAAGCACGTGAAAGTTCAAGTTTCCTTTACCCTTTCGTTTTATGAAAGAATGAAGGAAGTAGACTTTATAGAGGGGTTAGTGATCAAAGGTGGATTAAATCCTGTTTATGCTTTGATTTTATATCCTACGATGCCTGAACGTAGTTCTTTATTTTTTAGGCTGTTTTAAGTCATCTTATTGGTAAATAAACCGCTTGGTATCAAAAGTTATTGGCTTTCATTTTTAAGAATTTTATCTGTTTTAAATGACTAGATAGTTAATAACAACATTTTCGTCTAATAGCGCCATTTTTTAACTCAAAAAAAGCACTAGATAAATCTAGTGCTTTTTTCTATTATTTTTTAAAATCCCAAACATCTAATTTTACGTTTTTAGTGCTTCCTACACTCTTAATAGCTTTAACTTTTCCACGAGATGTTAGATAACTCTAATATTTATTGTCTATTTTGATTTTTCTGCTTTGAAGTAATTTTTTTTAATACTAATTCATTGTACTCATTTAGTGATTTTTTTCTCTCACTCATTGCTTTTTCATTTATTTTAACTAATTTATTATAATCTAACTCATAACCGCTTTTTTGAAGAACTCTAATAAAATAATCATCTAATTGAATAATCATAATATCACATCCTATAAATCAAACTACATAATATTATTTTATCATCACTATATTTTTTGTCTAATTATGTGCTTTTTTCTGTTTTTTACAAGATATATCTAATAAAATGTTTATTTTTAACTGATTTACTCCTAAATAGCCACATAAGATTTTTTAAACAAAAAAATAACATTTCAAATTAGATTGATAACTGCATTCGTATCCTATCGAAACCATTAAAAATATAGATTAAATATTTATTAACAGAATACTTTAATTTAAAAATGACCATTCAAGTGCTTTTTTCTCACCTCTCACGAACACTTTTAACATTTAATTTTTTTTTAAGATAAAATAGAACTGTAGTCAAAAGAATAACAAATTGACATACGTCCGCTAATTTTTCCAATATTAGATTCTTATATTTATGACTAACCACTTTAAAAACAAAAAAAGAGCTGATTTCCTTCAGTTCTTTTTTGTTTTTTAAATTAATTTACAATAATATAATCTCATCATGAATATAATCGAAACTATCACTTTTTCACACTTATTGCAACAAAAACATTTTATATTTCCTACAAAAAAAGCACCTCTATGAATGTATAAATTAATCTCAAATTTATCTCAATTCATTTAGGTGTTTTTTCTTATTTTCACATATAAAGGAATACAGAATGAAGGTATTCTTTTTTATCCAAGTAAAAAATCAAAAATATTTTCTAAATCACTCGTTGTTCCTTTATACATCTCAGTATACTTACACTTAGTACATGTAATCGTTGTAAAGCGTTTGTTCTGAACATCAAACATTTTGGAAAGCCCACCACCTGTTGCAGCAAACTCATCCACTTCATAGGAGCGATTTTGACATTTTGGACAAATATAATTTTTAATTTCCATCAGTTAAGAGACTCCTTTTTAAATCTAAGTTTTTTATTTCATTACTTTATCTTGATCCTGAATCTCAACATATCCCTTCATTCCATCAGTTAATTCAACCTTTAGTTGTCCATCATTTGATTCAAAATAAAAACCATATGGTTTACACTCTGGTGAAAATTTAACTGTTCCTAAAACCGTTGTATTTAAGTGGTCTAATGTAAAAACATCACCATTTAATAAACTTGCAATAACCTCATCTAATCGATTACGGCAATCAAAACGTTTTGCTTTCTCATCATAAGTTAACTGTACATGAAGATTTGTACCCATCAAATCACTCCTTCCGAAAAATCATTCTTATTGTGCCTAAAATTATCAAAAATAAAACCTATTTTACTTTACTTAATCTCCCAATTAATACTTGTAACCGCGCCGCCAAATTTTAAAATAGGCCCTTTAGTGCATAAAATCGACAAATTATCAAATAATATATCTAGATTCCACTCGGAGTCTCCTCTTTTGCTCTGTGCACGCGAAAACCCCCGTACGTTGGTCGGGGGTTTTTTAATATTCATTAAATCTTCAGAATTTCTTGCGGTTTTCTTCATTTCTGTTTGCTATACTAAATGCATGGTACAGATTTTTTATAAATAAGGAGCGTGCTTTTCATGTTACAAAACATTTTAGATAATATATTCCTAGGAGTCATCCTCCTGATTATCGTTGGTATTATCTACTTACCGTTCTACTTTATCCTACGAAAAAAACAAATCCCTATTCTTAGACAACTTAGCTATTTAGGACTGGCAGGAATCATATTCATCATCCTATTTGCAACTATCCTAATAAGCATAATCGGAAGTGGATTAAACTTTAACCCACCTTATCATCGCCTTAACCTAATTCCATTTAGCTGGCTATTTGATACCTTCACAATGAGCCAGGTCATTTCGAATATAATCATGTTTATCCCCCTTGGATTTTTACTACCAATTGTATTCAAAAAATTTCGTTCTTTTTTTAATACCACACTTTTTGCTTTTGCTTTCTCATTCTTCATTGAATGCTTCCAGTACTTTATTGGGCGTTCATCAGACATTGATGATTTAATTCTAAATACACTTGGAGGCATCATTGGATATGGAATTTTTATTCTTTTTAATAAATGGTTATCAACCCAAAACTGGTGGAAAAACTTACTTCAATAAAAAAAATCTCTAAGACCTTAGGTCTTAGAGATTTTTTTTATGCTCCAAAGAAGAAGAAATAGGCTAAAACGACAATACCCAGGATAATGCGGTACCATCCAAATACTTTGAAGTCATGTTTCTTAATATATCCCATTAAGAACTTGATTGCAAAAATTGAAACAACAAATGCTACAAATGATCCAAGAGCTAACGTAATTAATTCAGCACTAGTAAAAGCAAATCCGAATTTAACAAGTTTTAATAAACTTGCTCCAAACATAACTGGAATAGCTAAGAAGAACGTAAACTCTGATGCAACATAACGAGAAGCACCAATTAAAATAGCTCCTAAAATCGTTGCTCCTGAACGAGATGTTCCTGGAATTAAAGCAAGTAATTGGAAAACTCCAACCATTAAAGCAAATTTGTATGTAATTTGTGATAAATTCGTTACCACTGGCTTACGACCTTTATTACGATTCTCAATAACAATAAATAAAACCCCGTAAATAATTAACATTAAGGCAACAGTTTGATAATTATAAAAATGTTCATCTAACCAATCATCAAATGCTAAACCAATAACTGCTGCTGGTAAACATGCCACAATAATCTTAAACCAAAGATTCATCGTATCTTGTTTGATTTTAAAGCCACCCTTAAACTCAAATGGGAAGATCTTATTCCAAAACATAAAGATAACCGCCAAAATTGCCCCAAGTTGAATGACAACAAAGAACATCTCCATAAATGAAGCCGACATATTTAACTTAATAAATTCATCAACTAAAATCATATGACCTGTACTACTAACAGGTAACCATTCCGTAATCCCCTCAACAAATCCAAGGAAAATTACTTTTAAGTATTCAATAAAACCCACAACTAACCCTCCTGTTTCAACTTTTCAATTATTAAAATTTCAATGTAAAATATAACCTACCTAATGATACTATGAATTAAACATTTAGAAAATACTTTCTAAGGAAATTAAGTTTATTTCACACGACTTATTTTAATAAAATAATAGATAAAATACCATAATAATCAACTTACAAATACACTTCTAACCTTACATCTCTGTAAGGAAATAAAGAAAACGCGAAGGTAATCCTTCGCGTTTTCTTTATTTAAGCAATACTCTTTTTTTATAATTTTTGATCTTCAACTGAATCTAGCCACGCTTTAATGTCTGAAATAATAGAGCTTACGCATCCATCTTCAAATGGTGATTTTAAATTTGCATATGATACAAGTCCGAGGAACGATTTTGTCCCACCTACCTCGCATAAACGAACGTAGTCATTCCATGCATCTTCACGATTATCGTGCATACGTTTCCAAAATTGTAGGGCACAGATTTGAGCTAATGTGTAGTCGATATAATAAAATGGACTATTGAAAATGTGTGCTTGTTGGAACCACCAACCACCACGTTCTAGGAAGTCACATCCTTCATAGTTTTTGTGTGGCAAGTATTGTTTTTCAAGATTACGCCAAGCCGCTTTACGTTCTGCCGGTGTTGCTTCTGGATTTTCATAAACGAAATGTTGGAATGCATCCACAACAATTCCATAAGGAATAAATTTAATCGCTGATCCTAAGTGAGTAAATTTATATTTGTCCGTATCCTCTTTAAAGAATAATTCCATCCAAGGCCATGTAAAGAACTCCATACTCATTGAATGAATCTCACAACTTTCATACGTTGGGAAGTTTAACTCAGGTGTTTCAATCCAGCGTGAAGAATAAACTTGGAAAGCATGTCCCGCTTCATGCGTTAAGACATCAATATCCCCTGCTGTTCCATTAAAGTTAGAGAAGATAAATGGCGCTTTATATTCAGGAATATAAGTACAATATCCTCCACCCGCTTTCCCCGGTTTATTCACTAGATCTAATAACTCACTTTCTACCATGAAATCAAAGAATTCTTTTGTTTGTGGAGAAAGTTCATGATACATTTTCACACCATTTTCTAAAATCCACTCTGGACTTCCTTTAGGTGTCGCATTACCTGTTTTAAATTCGAACTTTTCATCAAAATAACGAAGTTCCCCATAACCCAAACGCTCTTCCTGTCTTTTATATAAAGAACTTGCTACTGGCACAATATAATCTAAAACTTGCTTACGGAAGTTTTTAACCATCTCTGGATTATAATCACTGCGCATCATACGAGTATATCCAAGTTCAACGAAATTATTACATCCTAATTTTTTAGCAATACGTGTACGAACTTTTACTAACTCATCATAAATACGATCGATTTCAGCTTCATTCTCTTCAAAGAAATGGTATTTAGCAACTGAAGCCTCTTCACGGACCTGACGATCTTCACTTAATAAATATTTACCCATTCCTGGTAACGTACGCTCTTCACCATCAAATGGAATTTTAGCTGATGCTAATAACTTTGTATAAAGACTAGATAATTTATTTTCTTCCTGTAAATCCGCAATAATCTCAGGCGAGAATGAACGTAAATTAAACTCTGCAATCGTAAAGAATTGTTTGCTTAACTTCTCTTCAAGTTCAGCACGAAATGGTGATTTAACGATTGCATGATAAAAAGCAGACGTTGCTTCTTCATAAAGAGGACCCTGTTCATCCCAATACGTTTGTTCAGAGTCATAAAACTCATCTCGTGTATCAATACTATGGCGAATCGAAGATAAGGTTGCCATTGTTTCTATATGAGAACGCATGGCATTAATTTTGTTCACAATTTCTAATTGTTCCTCTGCATTCGTTGCAGCCTCAAACTTATAAACTAAAGCACCAAATTCATTTTTGAATTGTTCATAATTTGGTCTTTCATACTTAAAATCATTAAATTTCATCTTATGTCTCTCCTTATTAAGAAAAATTTACTATGAATATTTGCTAGTTTACCGACTTTAAAAAATAACTTAATTTTAAATTATTTATTTCCCCTAAAATCGTCACCTAACAAATTAGTATTTCTCCTATTATACTATATCTCCTTATGTTTTGCATGATTTTACCATTTGTTTTTTTTGACAAATCTATGTTAAGGTTTGACGTTAAAAATTTCATAGGACATTCAAAACGTGGAACCCCCATATAAACTAAGGTTCGAGACGATTAAGCATGCAATAGCTCAGATACCTCATCATGTATTCATATCGGACAAATGACACTTTGCTGATATATCAAACTATGTTCCGTAAACTTAGAAATAATTATGAAGTAAGTTCTCATTTCTAATTTCTTGAACTGTGAGATAGCACTAATAAATTCTATTAATAAAATTGTTAAAGTCATACTAGGATATTTTCCTTTTAAAGGATAATAAAGCTTAGTAATAACTATTAAAAAATTGATTTCAATTAAAAAAAGCGACATTCTTAACGAATGTCCCTGTTTAGCTCTTTAGTTTCTATATTTATAAATTGCAAATGTTTTAGTATTTGTAACCTTATCTCTAACTTCTATGTCAAAATTTGATCCTGTTTTAATACCAATTACAATATCAATTAATGCGGTCTGACCAGGTTCAACCCACTCAACTGATTTATTTGTGGTGATGAGTGGATATAAAGTTACACCGTTACCTGTTTCATCATAAATTAAAAAGTTTGAGTCACATAAAGCTTCTCTTTTTGTTCCAATATTTTTACCTTCAATCGTAATAATTGCAACTGTCTCTACCGCTCGATCAGGCATTTCACTTTCCATATACTCATTACGCTCATCTGTTAGCGCGATTGATTTAATGTTAATTTCAAATGGTTCCTCACTAAATTGCGCTAACACAGTAAATGGTGTCCCTAGTTCAAGCTCATCTAAGTATGAAGCCGTCACAAGCGATGATTCAAAAATGGTCTCAACAACTGTTTCGGTATCAATTGTCGCAAAAGGCTCATCCTCTGTATTATGAGCCACATCAATTTTCAAAATATCCCCTGTTGTAATTCCAACATTTATTTTAATCGTCCGTCTACGACCAGGTGCTATGGCTGCATAACTTGAGAATTCGAGATCTAAATCATAACCCGACATGGGATATAAGTCTAACCTCTTCCCTGTTTCATCATAAAAATGAAAATAGGACTCATTTAACAACACGACTTCATCTGATATATTAATTGCCTCAATAGTTACAATTGCGACATTATCCACCGCCTCATTGAACTCATTACGTGCATCCGTTAACGTCACATCGGTCACAGCAATTTCTAACACCTCTTTTTCGTCATGGATTAACTTAAATGTCTGGCCTAGTGGAATGGTTATTTTTCCGATCGTTGTTTTCTCTTCAATGGGTGTTCCATTGATTGTAACCTCATCCTCTGTTTCAGTTGTTGAACACCCTATTATAAAACAGGTCAGTGTTAAAATAACTAATAATGCTTGCTCTTTTTTCATCATTATCTCCCCCTCTTGTTGAATCATATCGGATTTTAAGATAACGTGCAATAAGTATTAACCGACGTCATGGCCTAGATAGCGAGTGTAATGAAGGTAAAAAGCAAAATACTACATCTTCTCAAATAGTAATTAAGCATTTTAAAGATGTGGATAACCCACTAATAGGGTTATTCACATCTTTTTATTGATATGAAAGATTATCATTCATAAAACATTGACTATTTTATCCAAATAAACTAGAATATTACCTTGTCAGGTGTCTTGTCACCTGTAAAGTTTATTAGGAGGCGGCTGTATGAAAAATAAAATTGCTGGAACTCTTTATGGAATGGCAATCGGTGATGCTATGGGAATGCCCTCTGAACTTTGGAGTCGAAAAAAAGTCCAACAGTTTTTTAGGGGCATTACAGATTTCTTAGATGGACCTTCGGAAAATGAAGTGGCTTATCAGTATAAAAGAGGACAATTTACAGATGATACTGCACAAGCTTTAATCATCCTAGACTCTTTAATAGCCAATCATTTCAACGTTTTGCCAACTGATATCGCAACTAGACTTCTTGCTTGGGCAAAAAAAGAACAAGCTTTTGAAAAAAACATTTTAGGGCCCACATCTAAAGCCGCCTTACTTAGTTTTAAAGAAGGAAAAAATATAGAATCGATTACGAATCAATCTGGGACAAACGGTTCTGCAATGAGGATTCCTCCTGTTGGCTGTTTATTCTTACCTGATGAAAAATCAGAGCTCATTCAATATGTAGCGCATATTACAAAGGTTACGCACAGTAGTGACATCACGATAGCTGGTGCCTGTATGATTGCTCACGCTGTAAGTTGTGCCATGATCTACAAAGACTTTGATGAAATTTTACAATCTGTTTATAGTATTGAACAAGAGGCACGTGCTCTTGGGGCTGATACTATTAATCCATCTCTTGTTGCAAGAACGAAGCTTGGCATTGAATTTGCTAAACGTTATAAAGACCAAGATGAATCGTTCTTAGAGGCTATCTATCAAATCATCGGATGTGGTGTAACAATTAGTGAATCAGTTCCTGCTGCTCTTGCAATTGCTTATTATGCGAAAGATGTAAAACATTGTAGTTTACTTTGTGCAAATCTCGGGGGAGACACTGATACAATCGGAGCGATGGCTTGTGCGATTTGTGGTGCTTACCAAGGATACACAGCACTTGATTCATCATGGGTTGAACTTATTAATGAGGCAAATGATGTCAATTTAATGGAATATGTAGATGCATTAGCAAAACAAAGGGGGGGCGTAATGTGAAAACTTTACTGCTTGGGAATGCGATTGTAGATGTTATTTTAAATATCGACGTCTTACCTAAAACGGGTGACGATATTTTTTGCCAAAAACAGAGCGTCACAATTGGTGGATGCGCGTATAATGTTGCAACGATTTTAAATCACTTTGATGTAGAACACGATTTGGCTGTTCCCGTTGGTTCTGGGTCTTACGCCTCAATGATTAAGGAAGAATTAATCAAACATGGCTATCCCGTTCACATCGAGGAGCAAACTGTGGATAACGGATATTGCCTTTGTTTAGTTGAACATCACGGAGAACGGACCTTTATAACAGTTCCTGGTGTTGAAGCTAACTATCAAAGACGTTGGTTAGATGCTTTTAGTGGGGAACAGTATGATAATATCTACATTTCTGGATACGAGATGGAAGGCTTAAGTGGGGCTATTATCAGTCAATGGCTAAGTACGCAAGAAATAAAAAATCTATACTTCGCTCCAGGTCCACGTATTACATTTATCGAACAAGAAACAATGGAACGTTTATTTAAGCTACATCCTATTTTACATATTAATCAGTCTGAAGCTTTAAGCTTCACAAAAGAGCAAGATTTAAATCTTGCTGTGAGAAAACTATACGCTTTAACTCATAACGAATTATTTATCACACTCGGGGAACACGGTGTTCTACATTTTGATGGGGAAAATCAAATGATTATAGAAGCACCTAAAACCACAGTTGTTAACACAATCGGAGCGGGTGATAGCCATCTTGGAGCAATCATTGCACTAAGATCACTCGGTTATGAGACAAAACAATGCTGTGAGATTGCCAACAAAGTTGCAGCCAAAGTCGTGAGCTTACAAAGCAGTAAATTTGAAGAAGAATATTTCAATAAGGGGGATTTTTTATGTCAGCATTAGTGATGAAAACAAAAAATTATTTTAGTGATTGGAGCATTTTTGAAATTTCATGGTTAATTATTTCAACGTTAACGATGCTTATTTTAAGTATTGTTTGGGGTGATACTCCAATGGCATTAATTAGTGGTGTAACAGGAATTATTTCAGTTGTTCTTTGTGCAAAGGGAAAAATTTCAACCTATGCTTTCGCTACAATAAATGTTGGCCTTTATGCGATTATTGCTTATCAAAATCGACTTTTTGGAGAAGTCATGTTAAATGGATTTTACTATCTTCCAATGAATCTTGTTGGATTTTATATGTGGCGTAAACAAAAAAATGATGAGGGGACCGTTATTGCTCGTCGCTTAACTGCTAAACAAATTTTTCTACTCGTTATCGGTCTAGTGATTGCTATTTTAGCTTATTGGAGAGTACTTATCGCTCTTGGTGGAAATCTACAACTAATTGACTCAACAACAACAATTCTATCGATTGTTGCTTTCTTATTACAAATTGGACGCTTCACAGAACAATGGATTTTATGGATGATTATCAATGTGTTCTCTATTATGATGTGGACACTACTTCTTGGAACTCCTGATGGCTCAGTAACGATGATTATCATGTTCTCAGCCTACTTAATTAATGGAATTTATGGATACCGAAATTGGCTGAAATTGAGTAAAAATAAATAATAAAAAGCTCTAGCATTTAATAAATGCTAGAGCTTTTTTAATATCATCATTAGATAGTAAAATCAAAATGAGTGTGGGTGAAAGTAAATCAGTTTTGCTAACTATCCACTAATGATGAAAGATTTTTTAACATGTTTTAATTAATTCTAAGTTACCTTCAATTGTATATTTAATTCCTTTTGGTAAATAGACTGTTTCTTCTGGATTTAATATAATCGTTTGATCATCAGTTTTCATTACACCGCATCCTTTAGTTGCTGTATAAGTATAAAAATCGCCGCATACTTCATCAGAATATTGTCCATCAACAATAATTTTTTCAACATTGAAATATGGAGTTTCTAACTTAGTGAAGTTTTCGATTTTACCACCATTTGTTTCTGGGTTATAGTCGATGACTTCTAATGCTTTTTCGATATGCATTTCACGGTCACGTCCCCAATCATAAAGACGGTAAGTAACATCGCTACTTTGTTGGACTTCAAGTAGTTTTATACCACCTTTAATCGCATGAATGGTCCCCGCTGGAATATAAATCATATCTCCAGCTTTTACACTGATATCTCCTAAGTAATCTGCTACGCTTCCCTCTTCAAGGATTTTAGCGAATTTTTCTTTGTTTAATCCATCTTTAATTCCACAGATTAGTGAAGCTCCTTCTTCTGCTTCTAAGATGTACCAGCATTCTGTTTTTCCGTTGTCATTTTCATACTTACGTGCAAACTCGTCACCAGGATGAACTTGAACTGATAATGATTCATCTGCTTTAATGATTTTGATTAAAATGGGTAAATCTTTCTGTAAATAATCATGTAAATTTTCGTTAGTATCTACTAAAGTCGAGCATCCGTTACGATGTGTAGAGAGATTCCATTTTTCATAACCCCAAACTTTTTCGCTATAAAATGGATTTAATTTTATAATTTTTGTCATTTCTTCATCCTCCTAGCTCCCATTAGAGTTTCAAAAGGGAGATTTTTATCTCCCTTTAGTTATAACTTATTTTTTCACTAATTCATATAAATTAATGAATTCTTCTGCCATATCTAAAACTGTCATTCCGTTCATTAAATGGTCTTGTGAGTGAATTAATAAAACTGAAATTTCATTTTTTGAACCATTTGCTTCAGCTTGAATTAAATTTGTTTGGAAACGATGAGCTTTATTCACTTCAGCACGAGCTTCCGCTAATAATTCTTTTGCTTCTTCAAATTTTGCTTCTTTAGCTAATGAAATAGATTCCATGGCCATGCTACGTGCATTCCCTGCATACATAATAATTTGAAAACAAACTTCTAAAATTTCTTCTGCATTCATATCTCTTTCTCCTATCTAATCTAATTTATATTGTGTAATAAAATTGCAATAGCTTCCCATTAATCCAGCATCATTTAAAAACTTACATCGATCAATTTTCACATAGTCTGTTAAATCTGATGAGAAACTTGGTGTGTAGGAGCTAACCCTTTTCGTAATTTCTTTAATCAATCCATCTTGTTGAGAAATTGCACCACCAATTAAAACTTTATCTGGATTTAGAATATAACAAATATTATAAATCGCCATTGCTAAACTATCATAAAACTTATCAATGTTATGTTGGCATATTTCATTTCCAAGCGCTGCGCGTTTGAAAAGTTCAACTCCATCAATTTCTTCACCTAACTCATTTACTGTTTTCTCAATTAACGCTCGAGTTGATGCATAGTTACTTAAGATATCATTTTCTGGCATTGAAGATTTGATTCCATGAATAAACATGAAACCAAACTCTCCCGCCATAAAACGATTTCCATTATAAATTTTATTATTAATAATAATTCCGCCGCCAACACCTGTTCCAATTGTTAAACAAACAATATTATCGTATCCTTTTCCATTACCGAGTGTATGTTCCGCAATTGTTGCACAATTTGCATCATTTTCAACTGTTACGAAAAGATTATACTTTTCTTCAAAATATTTCTTTATGTTTAGACCATTGAATCCATCAATAATATTGCCTGACTCGATCACACCTAACTTTGTATTTACAAATCCAGGACTACTAATCGTAACACCTATAATGTCATAACGCATTTTATAATCCTCAATGACACGGCACATTTCCTTCAAAACATCTTGTCCATTATGAATATTTGTTTTAAAGTAACTCTTCTCTAGAATTTGTTTGTCGATACTTAAAACGGCGTATTTAACATTGGTTCCTCCGATATCAAAACAAACAATTGATTTCAAGATTTAGAATCCTCCTTGCTCTGATAATTCTTTAAACCAACGACCACTTTTCTTAATTGTACGTTTTTGTGTTGCTAAATCTAATGCAATTAATCCATAGCGATTTTTGTAAGAATTCGTCCAAGACCAGCAATCAATGAATGTCCATAAATGGTATCCACGGCAGTTAGCCCCTTCTTCAATGCCTTTATGTAACCATGCTAAATGATCTTTAATGAATTCGATACGATAATCATCTTCAATAACACCTTCAGCATTAATATATTGTTCTTCTCCTTCGACACCCATTCCATTTTCTGAAATATAGAATTCAATATTTCCATAATTATCTCTTAAATTGATACAGATATCATAGATTCCTTTTTCGTAAATTTCCCATCCACGGTATGGATTCATTTTACGACCTGGCATTTCATAGTTATCAAAGAACCAGTCTGGCATGAATACATCTTTATTAACTTCTGTTTCTTTTGCTTTAATACGACGTGGTTGATAATAGTTAACACCTAAGAAATCAATGGTATTATTTTTAATGATTTCTAAATCATTTGCTTCGTAAGTTGGTAATACATCATTTTCTTTTAATAACTCAACTAAGTCACTTGGGAATTCACCTTTTACTGAAGGATCTAAGAAGCTACGATTAAAGAATAAATCAGCAATATGAGCTGCTTTTACATCTTCAGCATTTTCAGTTGAACGTGGATAAGATGGCGTTAAGTTTAAGACGATTCCGATTTTTCCATCTTGTCCTAAAGCTTTATACGCTTCAATAGCTTTCGCACTTGCTAACATTGTATTAAATCCAACTTGTGCAGCACGTTTTCCATCGATTACATTTGGATAGTGGAAATCATATAAATATCCACCTTCTACTGGTACGATTGGTTCATTGAATGTTGTCCAATGTTTAACACGGTCTCCAAATAACTCAAAACATTTTTTCGCAAATGCTGCATAAGCATCAACTACTTCACGGCTTTCCCATCCACCAATTTCTTGCATGCACATTGGCATATCAAAATGGAATAAGTTCATAATTGGCATGATTCCTTCTTCTAATAAGGCATCAATCACATTATTATAGAATTCTACTGCTTTTGGATTAACTTCACCTACACCATTTGGAATTAAACGTGCCCATTGAATAGATGTTCTAAATGAATTGTGTCCTGTTTCTTTTAATAATTTGATATCTTCTTTATAGTTTGAATAGAATGTTGATGTATGTTCTGGTCCTACACCATTATGGAAACGTTCTGGTTGAATTTCAAACCAATGATCCCAAATTGTTTTACTCTTTCCATCAACATCTGCACTACCTTCACTTTGTGGTCCTGATGTCGCAGTTCCCCACCAAAATCCTTTTGGAAATTCATATTTTAAAGTCATAATAATACTCCTCTTCCTTATCAATTTTAATCTAATTAAATCAATTAAATCCTTAATCTTAGACTAAGGACTTAATTGATTTTTATTTTTTATTCTTCTGTTTCAAAGCTTTTTTCTTCTATAACATTACGTTTATCTAACGCTTTTAAGAATGGGAACCATACGACACCCACGATAAGCATTTGAACGATTTGTAATAATCCACCACGTAAAGAGTTTGTTGCTAGCATTCCACTGATAAATACTGGTGTTGTCCAAGGAACAGCTACACCTGTTGTCGATGGAACTAATCCACTAGACATTGCAAAGTAAGCAACTGATGTTGCAATAATTGGCGCTAAAATCCAAGGAATTGCAATAATCGGATTTAATACAATAGGTAATCCAAAGATAGTTGGTTCATTAACATTGAAGATTCCTGCTGGTAATGCTAATTTACCTACTTCACGTAACTGGCGGCTCTTCATGAATGCTAAAATCATAATTAATACGATTAATGTCATTCCTGTTCCACCTAAACCAACTGTGAATGTTTCCATGAATTGTTTTGTAACAACATTCGGTACCTCTAATCCCGCTTGGAATGCATTAAAGTTTTCAAGTGATAATGTATTCCAAATTGGGTCGATCACTGAGTTAACAATAATTTGTCCATGTAATCCAAAGAACCATAAAACTTGAATGGCAAATACTGCGATTAAAGTCGCTGCCAATCCTTTACCTAAACTTGTTAAAGGTATTTGAATAATTTCATAAATGAAATCATGCACATTTCCCCATGGTGTAAATGTAAATCCAATACGAATTAATAAGAAAACAGATAACGTCACAACAGCAGGGATTAAAGCAGCAAATGATTTTGAAACGGCTGTCGGTACTGATGGTGGCATTTTAATGATCCAGTTTTTCTTAACGACTTTAGCATATAACCAAGCAGCGAAGAATGAACCGAACATTCCAACGAACATTCCCTTCGCACCAAGGCGATCAATATTGAATACACCATTTAACATTTCACCTGTATCTCCAATTGGAGCATCAAATGGTGTTAATAAGAAGAAGGCTGTTAAAGAAATTGCAGCACCGAAAATCGGATCTACGTCTTCTTCTTTACTAAAGTAATAACCAATACCTAAACAAATGAAGATTGTTGCAATTGACATTGTCGCTGTTGATGCTGGAATTAACGCATTTTGTACAGCGGCTAATCCTGCATCTCCCAATAATTTATTTAAATACGGGAAGTTAGCAATGATTAACATAATTGAACCAAAAATAGTCATAGGAAATGCTAACATGAATGCATCACGTAAAATTTTTAATGCCTTATTGTTATTTAATTTTTCACCTATAACCATAATGGGTTGTTCAATTTTTTCAAAAAGATTCATAGTCTTTCCCCCTATAAGTTATTTCAGATGGTGTTTATTATTTATTATTAATTAAATCCATTGCTTGTTTTAAAACTGCTTTTCCATCGCAACGTCCATAACTTACTGGAGCAATAACTTCAACCGGGATATTTAATTCTTGCCCTTTTGGCGCATATTTAGATTTTAAGAAACGCATTTGAGGACCAAATAATAAAACATCTGCTTTTTGCATTTCAGCATCTACTTCACTTTGTCCAACTGCCCAAATTTCAGCTTCAATTCCTTGTGCTTGCGCAGCTTCTTTCATCTTGTTTACTAAAAGACTAGTTGACATTCCTGATGAACATGCTAATAAAATTTTCATATTTATCTTCCTCTCCTTGATAGGTGGCTATAATTAATATTTGTACCTACCTATTTGTTTTATGTCTATATTATAGCACTTTCATTTTGTTTTGCAAGTGTTTTCTTTTGGTTTTTTTATAAAAATAAAGCTGTTTCATCTTTAGTTTACCCAAATAGGCTTATAACTATATTTAGATTTTGTTGTGAACTACTTCTAAAAAATAAAAAAAAACGCTAGTTTAACTAGCGTTTTTCACCTAAAAAAGCTGCACCGATAATTCCCGCATCATTTCCAAGCGTTGCAACTACGATATCTGCAAATTTTTCATTTTTATATAAAATATGTTTTCTAATTTCAGTGTCTAAGCCATCCAAAATAATATCGCTTGATTTAGAAACTCCTCCACCAATTGCAATAATGTGAGGATCAAGGGTATTGATTATACCCGCAATCCCAATAGCTAAATATGACTTAAATCGTTGAATAATTTGTTTAGCTATTTTATCTTCCTCTCGATAAGCATCAAATACCATTTTTGCTGTAATAGTCTCTAGTTTCCCCTCACATTTAGCATAAATTGAGGTATTCTTATTTTCCGCTAATAAATGTTGGGCATATTTAATAATAGCTGTCGCTGAACAGAAAGTTTCAAAGCACCCGTTATTTCCACAATTACAATTAAAATAATTTTCTCCAATCACAACATGCCCAATTTCTGAGGCCATTCCATGAGCTCCTGTAAATGGAATTCCATTAATAATAATTCCTCCACCAACACCAGTTCCAAGTGTTAGCATAACAGCGATAGGATGTCCTTTCATACTTCCAAAATGACTTTCTGCAATAGCTGCTACTGTTGCATCATTTTCAACATAAGTATTAACAGTTGGGAACATTTCTTTTAGCTTATCCACAATATTAACCTGGTGCCATCCAAGGTTAACACATGTTACTTCACCCTTTTGATTGATAAAACTAGGAATTCCAACACCAATCGATCCAATTTCTTGCATCGTTAAATGAGATTCATCTAATAAACTCATGACAAGATTAAAAATATCTTGCATAACCTTATCAAAACCAGCCTCAGAATCTGTCACACAATCTCTTTTCACTATAATTTCGCCAAATTCATTGACGATTCCTGCTTTAATTCCTGTTCCTCCGATATCAATTCCAACAAACTTCATTCTCAAACACACCCCTATTAGAAATTAGCTAATTTTAATAATTTTGTATTTTTATAATTATGAATGACCTTAGATACCTCAAATACAGTTCCATTCGTTAAAAATACTGTATTTTCAATTACTAAAGTCGGATCATTTTCTGATAATTGTAATAACTGTGCCGATTCACTATCCAACTTATCAGCATAAATAATCTTATCTGCAAATCCAATGCTCAATTTTAAATCATTGATAATAAAACTATAAATAGACCTATGAGCAATTTCTTCGCTCATATAAGGAATCACATTTTTATTTAAATAAGTATATTCAACCGCAAATGGCTCCTCGTTAACATATCTTAATCGTTCTAAGAAATAAATATCCGTTCCAACATCACACTTCATCTGTTTAGCTAAATCTTCATCTGCATTAATGACCATGAGATTTATTAATTTGCTTTCAATTTTTTTATCAGGAAAATCTCTCGTAAGTCCTTTTAAATTTTCTAAACTCACATAATCTTGTAATGAAGCCTCTCTAATAAAAATACCACTACCTTGCACTTGGTAAACATAACCTTTATTAACAAGCATCGCAATGGCCTTTCTAATTGTTGTTCGACTTACCTGATATTTTTCAATTAAATCTTCTTCACGAGGTAATTTTTTCACTTCATTATACTTCCCCGAAAGTAAATCCGCTTCAAGTTCTGATACTATTTGCTTATATTTTGTACTCATAAAATAACACCTTCTGCCTCAAATATCTTAAATACATTATAACAAATCAAATATAGGTTTACAAATTATAATCAGAAAACACTTTTAAATTAAATGATATAGATCCTATTTCATCTGTTATAAAACGAAAAGCTGGATAAACTTATCCAGCTTTTCGTTTTATAATAAATCTAGTAAATTATTTTCTAAAATATATTCCTCTAAAATCCAGCCATTCTCATAAATTTCAGTCGCAGCATCAATTCCGACATAGCGTAAATGCCAGGGTTCATATTGATAACCCGTTAATAACGTTTTATCCTCTGGATATCTAATAATAAAACCAAATCGATGTGCATTCTCAGCTACCCATTTCCCTTCTTCTGTTTCACCAAACTCAACCGTTAACTCTTCATTAACAGAATCCGATGTAATATCAACTGCGAGTCCCGTTTGATGTTCACTATGACCGGCTCTTGCACTATAGGTATCAGCTGCTTCTCCACCATCTGTAAAAACATATCGATCATATAAGGCAACTTGAGTTACATATGAACGATATCCACTGCGGGCTGTTAAATTATAACCATATGATTTGGCGACAATAAACATTTGCTTCAGTGCATCCGCTGCAGATTTTCGTAAGTAATTAGACTCATTAGTGCTATCCCTATTATAAAGAGGAACTTCTAGTAACACTAAATCATCTGGTTCATACTCATCAGATAAGCGATAATTCTTATTGACTAAAACCGTTAAATTTTCTGGATTGTTAACCCAGACAATTTTTTCATAGAAATTTCCCATCACAAAGGCATGTAATTCTTCCTTTTTATGATTAAAGTAATTCACAACACTTAATCCTACTACAAAAAATAAGACAGTTGAAATTACCATGAGTCTAAGTTGTTTTTTCGAACAATATTGATAAGCCAATTTAATCACCTACCTCAATTCAAATTTTTTAATTGATTTATTATGGACCATTTATTTACCTTTATTTCAACTTTTTAAAAATTCGTGTCACAAAAATCACCTTTTGAGCGTTATAAGATTGTAAAGAAAATTTATTCATTTAATGCTACACTTAAATTTAACGTATGACGAAAGGGGAATGAATGGTGACTCATGAACAATTAAATGCTTCATTCTCAGATGGGGGAGAAATCGAGTTAAATGAAGCAATCACCCTATATGGCCAAAATCTCATGAGATATTGTCACAATATTTTGTGTGATTATCATGAAGCTGAAGATGTCGTACAAATGACATTTGTTAAAGCTTATCAAAAAAGGCATCAATTTAGGAGCGGTAGTTCATTATCTGCTTGGCTTTATCGTATTGCTTATCATCACTGCATGGATATTCTTAGAAAGCGAAAGCTTCTCTTCTTTCTCCCAAAGCAAGAAAATGATCATCACATGAGTGAAGAAGTTAAAGAGGCATTAGCAAAGTTATCCACAATGGAGCGCGCGTTAATTTTCAACCGCATTATCGAGGAGCGTGACTACAAAGAGCTTGAAGTTATTTACAATCTGCCCGCTGCCACGCTTCGTAAACGATATGAACGTGCAAGGAAAAAGTTATCTGAACAATTAATTGAAACTTTACCAAATGGGAGCGTGATGATGAATGAAATTTAATACCCAAGAACAACAACTAAGACAATTACTTGAGCAGATTGATACACCAAAGGTCGACAACTTACACGAAAAGGTTCACCAAAGACTGACTCAAAAATCACCTTTTTCTAAAGGACTAAAAATGACATTAGCCACTTGTATTTGTCTATTTTTAGCACTTCCTGTTGCTGCCTCAACTCCAACTTTTCAAAAGCTCGTCTATCTTATCAGCTCTGAAATGATTGATGCCCTTCAACCGATTAATTTAGTGAGCGAAGATAATGACATCAGACTCGAAGTATTAGGCGCGTTAAATGATGAGGAACAAGTCGTTATCTACCTCACACTACAAGATTTAAACGGAGATATCTTAGACGAAACACTCGACATTTACAATTACACACTTGATGGAGTCAGTATTTTAAATATACAAACCATTGATTACAATAAGGAAACAAAAACAGCAACCCTTCGCTTACAAGGTAACGGTGGAAAACACCTAAACGGAAAAAGCATCCGTTTTGGAATTCAATCATTCTTAACCAATAAAAAATTCTATGATAACATGGATGTTCCTTTAGATTGGAATGAACTGTTATCCACAACTCCCGAAATTATCACGTTGGGTGAGCATGATTCCTCAGGTGGTAGTGGTCTGATTACAGTGAATGACACAGCTATTCAAGTGTTAAAACCTAATCAAATGGACATTAAAATTCCAGGTCTTGATTTCGTAACCATTACAAATGTTGGTTATGTCAATAATCGCCTTCATATCCAAACAAGATGGCTAGAAGATAACATCGATGATCATGGTTATTTCTATTTCACTGATTCATCTAATCGTAGAGTCAATAATAAAAGTTGGAGCATTAGCTATGGTGTTAATGAAAACAATGAAACTGAATATGGGCGTATCATGACAGAATATATATTCGAAATCTCTCCAGAAGAACTTTCCACTTTCAATCTCCACGGAGATTTTGTTTCAAATGATACTTATACTGAAGGAAATTGGAATGTGAAATTCAAACTAGACTCAACAACTGAGATGTTTACTCAAAAAACAGATATTAAACAAGGGAGCACCACAGTGGCTGAAGTAAAAATTTCTCCTCTTGGAATCACGTTAAATATCGTAGGAGAATTAATACCTGAAGATTGGCAAGTTTCTTTAATTTTAAAAGATGGCGCTAGAAAAACACTTTCTTCAAGAACTTCGATGACCATTCAAGATGAAACAACATTAAAGTTTTCTGACCCAACCTTATTAAAGCTTGAAAATATTGAAGCTATCCAAATCAATGACACGATAATCCCCCTACCAGAATAGGAGAACATCATGCTAACTATCTTTTATACCTTTATCGGATTATTCATCCCCTGTCTCCTACTTGGAACACTACTCTACTTACTTGTCGTTCTTTGCCTATGGTTCACTAAAAAACGACAATACTTTACCTTCAAAAGATGCCTTATCGAATTTACATTTTGTTGTTATTTGATTGCCCTCGCTAATCTAACTGGACTTTTTAACATTAGACTTTCTTATTTCTTCAGTTTTCATGCCACACCTAACCTAATCCCAATCCTCAATACACTACGTGAAGTTTTTGAGTACGGACCTTACGTTTTAAAACAAGTTTTCTTAAATGTTGCCCTATATGTTCCATTTGGAATATTAGTTTCACTATTACTAAGAAAACCTACATTACTTCAACTCCTACTATTAGCTGGATGCACATCCTTACTAATAGAAACTCTACAATATTTTGGAAGACGATTTGCTGATATCGATGATTTACTTTCTAATATAATAGGAGCCTTACTCGGATATCTTCTGATCAAACTCATCAAAAAAGCCATTGACTAATCAACGGCTTTTTCTTTTAAGCAATATATTGTTCAATATAATTAGGAATCTCTTCAGGATTTAAATCCAAGATAAATCCTAATTCTTCATTCAATAACTTTTCGGCTATTTCAAAAACTTCATCATCACTTTTATTTAATCGTGTTCCTTTAAAATCTTCTAAAGTTCGATATGAGTAAATTGTCTTGACAATCGTGATTAAGTCACTACAATTTCCTTGCTTCACCATACATCGGAATTTCTGGTTTCGTTCTCGATCATCTTTTATCCATAATAATTCTAAATCAGGAATTCCTTGAATTAATTGATTTACTTCATCCTTTGAATGAACCATTCTGATAGTCTCATTACCGTGCGCAACAGAAACTTTAATTGTCATTTCCGGTGAAGAAATAGGACTTAAAATATAAAAGGACTGTGCCGGATAATTTAGAAAACATTCTTCCTTAATTCCTTTTACCTTACATACCCCTGTTAATCCATATACAATATAGTCATCAATTCTGAACATTTTAATCACGTCACCTTTCTCACAACTTATCATTGCTTTAACATTCTTAAAACCGAACTTGACTGTATTTAGTTGGCTATTTCATTACTTTAAAAAAAATAGAATGTAAGAAAAGTTTTCTAAAGTAAATTGCACCTCTTATCTATTATATACCATTGGCTCTATAAAAAATGCCTATTTTCGTAATTACTAGGGAAAAAAAGTTATTATACGTCACATGATTTAATAAATTGTTCTCATAGAAAACTCTAAATAATACATTCTCCAATATAAGTGGGAACATCATCTGGATTTATATTTAAAACAAATCCAAACTCTTCATTTAGTAATTTTTCAGCTATTTTAAAAATTTCATCATCATTTTTATTTAATCTTTTTCCTTTATAGTTATCTAAATATTTATAGGAATAAATGGTTTTAATAACAATAATCCACTCATCACAATTTGCATTTCGTAACATCTGACGAAATAGATTGTTTCGTTCACGTTCATCAAAAATCCATAATAACTCTAAATCAGGTATTTTCTGAATTAACTCTTTAACTTCATCCGTAGAGTGAATAGGTCTAATATTTTTAATCGTATTTAAAACTGGAATCTTAATCGTCATTTGAGGTGAAAAAACAGGCTCTAATACATAAAATGATTGCTGAGGATAATCTAAGAATTTTTCTTCTTCAATTCCAATCACTTTACAAACTCCCGTTAGCCCATACATAATATAGTCATTCATTCTAAACATTTTTAATCACGTCTTCCTTTCTGACTGTATCTCGTAATGATGTCACTTCTATTTTATCAGTTTTTCAAAATTGGATGTAAGCAATAAATTTTCTACTCTTCCTCTTTTTCTACTTCATTAGACATCAAACACAATCCAAACAATACATTTTCGACTTTAATTGACAGAAATACTATCATCCTAAATCGAAAAATGTCTGCCGAGATAAATTTCTTAAACATATAAAAAATGAACCATATGGGATGGGTTCATTTTTTATATGTTTATTTCAGCTTAGGGGAATAAATTTATTCTCTTATCATCAGGATAAGAAGAATTTAGGTCGAGAGTTTTTTCTCAATAGATAGTGTCTTCCTCACAAGGGATGTGAGGAAATAAACGACTTCATTACAAAATTAAACATTTTATCTACTCCAATCATGATTCAAAAAATTGATTAATTCCATTTACCATTCCTGTTACAAGTTTATATTGGTAAGCATCACTTTGAAGAAGTGATAACTCTGATTTATTGGTCATATACCCTAACTCAACTAAGCAAGCCGGCATTTCTGTTTTTCTGGTCACCACTAATTCATCATAAGCACGAATTCCTCTATCTCTTGCACCTGTAGTTTCAACTAATTCAGTTTGAATGAATTGAGCTAATACCTCATCTGACTCTGTTTTAGTACTTTCATTATAATAAACTTCAATTCCACTAACCGTTGAATCATCGATATATGAATTTTGATGGATACTAATAAATAAATCTGCCTCTACTTCATTAGCAAACTCTGCTCTTTCAGTTAGCGTTAAATACGTATCATCACTTCGCGTCATCATCACTTCATATCCTTCTTCTTCTAAAGCACTCTTTAGTTTTAACGCAATCTGTAAGTTAAGATCTTTTTCATCAACATTTGAAATGCTACTCCCTGGATCTTCATCTCCATGACCCGCATCAATGACAATCAATTTTTGTTTCTCTTCTTCTATACTTCGTGCGAAAACTTGTATCTCTGATGTAGCAGGCTCTATCAAGTCTTCCTTTTTTAATTTTATATTCGTCAATACACCTATAGCTGTTAAGAGTAAAATAAATAAACTCATTTTTATATATTTAAATCGGGGTTTTTGTTTGCTATTTCTATATCGCATTTTCATCCCTCTTTTCGTCAATCTCTAACATATTGAGACAATTATATCGATTGCATCTATGAAAGATTTAAAAAAGTTATATAGAAGTTGTAAAGTTTTAAAAAGATGCATCCTAAGATGCGTCTTTTTTTAATTTAACGTCGACCAAAACCCAAGTGAACATCTCACGATACGTAATGTATAAGGATTTACTTCTAATAAAAAAGATTGTTCTTTTGTTTGCTTATCATAATACGTTAACTCATAATTATTAGAAAAATCAGAGCTTCCAATCTCAAAGCTAAGGGTATCAGGATTAATTCCCATAACCATCTCAATATAATTTTGACACATAGCTATCACTTCCTCTACCTCAACTTTATCACCATCAGAGAATCGAGTTCCTTTTGAACAATCATCAATCTCTAATAGTTGACCACTACTAGCCGTTAAAATGACTTGATAATCATAAGTTTCACCTTTCATTTCAACAATAAAAATTCCTTCACTCAATTCATCATTTAAACTATCAATCACTTCTTCTGAAAAAGAAAAGAGGTACGGCTTATGTTTCCATTCTAAAATGAGATTTTCCATTGTTTCAGATTCATAAAACTGAACAGCGATAGCAACATTATCAAGTTGTAAACTTTTTTGAAGGTAGCTATTCACAGCTTTAATACTAATATCTTTAATCGTATCAACTGAAACAATTCCATTGTAATTAGAACTAATATCTAACGCATTTGTTTCAATCTTTTGACTCATCAAAGTATCAAGTTGAATCGTATTAAAGAGCCGAGAACATCCACTAAGAAATAAACATCCTAAAATAAAGATTATTTTTCTCATAATGCTTCCCCTCCTATCTTTAGAAACTTGACCATTATTTTTGTGCCTTGATCAATCTGACTTTCAATTATTAATTCTCCCTGATGTAACTGAATAATTTTTTTACAAATTGCTAACCCAAGACCTAATCCATTATTTCTCGTCGTTCTGACTTCATCTACCATATAAAAGGGTTGCGTTATTTTATCAAGATGTTGCGGTGAAATCCCGCATCCCTCATCTTCAACGATTAATAAAATTTCATTCTGTAGCGACTCACAACGAATCGAAATGTTATGGTCTTCTTGAGATGCTTTTATCGCATTTTCAACTAAATTAATAATCAGAGATTTCATTAAATCTACATCCATTAAAAACTCACCATCTTCACAATTAACAATCAAATTCAAATGATACGCTGAGGTCTTCATTTCAAGAATAGGTAAAATGGATTCAATGACATCTTTTAAATTTCCTCTTTGAAGTGGAAGATTTTCCTTCTCAAGTAATACTAAATTCATCAATTTAACTGAGATTGTTTCCAATCGTTTTCCTTCATTATAAATAGTATCTAATGCTTCTAAAAATAACTCTTCATTGTATGGCGATTTTCTTAAAAAATCAGTATACCCAAGAATTGAAGTTAATGGTGTTCTCAGTTCATGGGTAAAGTCATTAATAAAATTTTGTTTATCTTCGTTACTTTTAGCAAGCTCGTTAATTTTAATTTCAATTGCTTGAGCCATCTCATTAAAATCGTGAGCTAAACGTCCCATTTCGTCATGAGTACGAATCTGAAGTCGTTCGTTATAATGGCCACTTGCAATAACTTTCGTCGAATGAACCATTCGTTCAATCGGTTTTGTAATAGATTTGCTCACTGCAAACATTGAAATAAAATAGATTACTAACGCTAGGGCATCAAGTAAGATAAAAAACTGATATTCCTGAATTCTATTTATATATAAATGAGTTAAATCTCTTACATAAGAAATTCGATAAATCGTCTGTTCTACTGGAACTGAAATGGATGAAAACAAATAAGTTTTCCCCTCAATTTCCCTTAATATATAATTAATTTCATCTGTCTTAATTTGATCATATTCAATACGTCTATCAGGCAATTTAAAATCAATATTCGTATAAATCATCTCATTACTATCATTAATAATTTCTATGTAATTTATTTCTTTGCCACTCCCATAAACAACATTTTGAGCATATGACTTTAATAACTCTTTGGTATAACTTTCATCATTATAAATCTTAAAAACAGGCCCCATCGCGACAATGCCTTTATAAATAGAATCCGTCTGACTAAGCGTACTTTCAACTTCTTGATTTAGCATATTAGAATGATTCTCTTCAATAATGAGCACCCCAGATATATTAAAAATAATCGTAAAGACAATCATCGAATACAATGTAATCTTAATCCAAATCTTCACGATTAATCCTCCAAACGATATCCAATTTTATAGACTGTTTTAATCTCCTCTTGTAACCCTAACTTTTTACGTAGCGCATTAATATGCATATCAACTGTCCGAGTTTCACCATAATAATCAATTCCCCATACTTTTTCAATTAACTGTTCACGGGATAAGGCAATATTCTTATTTTTTAACAGTGTTAAAAACAAATCATATTCTTTCACTGTGAGATACACGACGTTACCATTTAGCTCAACTTCACGCTTTTCATCATTCACCGTAATATTTTTATATGTTAACAATTTATGAACTTTACCATATCTTCTTAAAACTGCTTCAATACGAGCTAATAACTCTATCGCTTCAAAAGGCTTGACCATATAATCATCTGCCCCTAAACGTAGACCGTCTACCTTATCCATCGTCGACGTCTTTGCTGTTAAAAAAATAACCGGAATATTTAAGGGACGTATTTTTTCCATTAACTTAAATCCATCCATTCCTGGAATCATCACATCAAGTAAAATAAGATCAAACTTTTCTTTTTGAATTCGCTCAAAAGCTAATAAACCATCCTCAACTGATTCCGTTAAATAGCCCGCTAAATTCAAATTTAATTTAATTAAACGCGCAATGCTCAAATCATCTTCTACAATTAAAACCTTATGTTCCATATGATTACTCCTTTCTCCTTTGATAATTATACTTCTTTTTGTTACCTGGGAAATAAATTTCCTGTCGAATTTAATCGTAATATGAAGTATACTTTCAGCTAACTCATCAATACTATGAGTAGGCGTATGCCTAATTTTTAAGATGGGGTGAAATACTATGCTCAGAAAACTCGATCATCAGTTCATGGGTGGTGCAGTTTACGATTGGCTTGAGTCAACATACCACTTTTCCTATGCTGATTACTTCGATCAAGCGAATCTTAATTTCGGTGTCTTACGTGTTTTAAATGATAATATGATTGCACCACATAGTGGATTTGAAGCTTGTCCCCATAAAGATATGGAGATTTTAACATACGTCATCTCTGGAACGTTAACTCATACTGATAGTATGGGCAATACCACTCACTTAACTCGTGGACAAATGCAATACTTAAGCGCTGGTACCGGTACAACACATCGTGAGTACAACGATCAAGATGAACCGCTTCGACTTCTTGAAATGTGGATTACTCCAGATAAAAAAGGACATCAACCAACATATGGAGTCTATCACTTTGATTGGGATGCACGTCATAATGAATGGTTACATATGGCATCTGATTTAACAGATGATGCCCCTATTACCCTAAATCAAGACGTTAATATCTATACGATTCTTTTAGACGAACATAATACGGCTGATATAAATGTTGGGGTGAATCGTCAAGCTTACCTTCTTCAAATCGAAGGCTTCTCAGAAGTGAACGGGATTGCATTAAAAGAGAAAGATTCTCTTGAAATTATAGAAGATCATGTTCATATTGAGGCGACACATGACTCACATTTTATTGTCATTGAAATGAAAAAAACAGATCATCCATATATGTAAAAAAGGCTTGAACATTTTGTTCAAGCCTTTTAATTTTTATTACATAAAGATTGAGATTCCAGGTCCTAATGGTAAGTTGAATACGAACCAGATAATTAATAACAGTGTCCATCCAATTAATAAAGAGATTGAATAAGGAACCATTGTTGAAATTAAAGTACCAATTCCTGAATCTTTATCATATTTATGAGCGAATGTTACGATTAATGCGAAGTAGCTCATTAATGGAGAGATTAAGTTAGTTGTAGAATCTCCGATACGATAAGCCATTTGCGTAAATTCTGGTGTGAATCCAACTTTCATTAACATTGGAACGAATACTGGAGCTAAGATAGCCCATTTAGCAGAAGCTGATCCCATGAAGATGTTGATAAATGCTACTACTAAGATAAATAAGATAACTAATGGAATACCTTGTAATCCGATTGCTTGTAACATATCAGCACCTTTAACCGCGATGATTGTTCCTAAGTTAGTATAACTGAAGTAAGCAACGAATTGAGCAGCGAAGAATACTAACACAATGTATGATCCCATTGAAGCCATACTTTTACCCATTAAGTTCATAACGTCTTTATCATTCTTAACTGTTTTAGCACCAACACCATAAGCGATACCAACTAATCCGAAGTATAATGCAATGATGAATACTAATGAATCCATAAATGGTGATTTTAAGATTCCTTGTACACCTGGATCAGTTCCGCGTAATAATCCATTTGCTGGACCCACTAAAGCAATAATTCCTACTAGGATAACTAATGCTGCGATACCAGCGAATTTTAATCCGCGTTTTTCTTCTTTTGTTACAGTCATTGAATTTTCTTCGACTGTTGCATCACCTTTATAAGCTCCTAAACGTGGTTCAACGATTTTCTCAGTCACGAATGTTCCGATAACTGTGATTAATACTGTTGAAGCAATTAAGAACCACCAGTTCGCTTCCATCCCAACTACATAGTTTGGATCAAATAACTTAGCTCCTTCAGTTGTTAATCCTCCAAGTAATGAATCAGTAGGACCAACCATAACGTTAGCACTGAATCCTCCAGATACCCCAGCGAATGCCGCTGCAAGACCTGCCATTGGATGACGTCCAACACTTAAGAAAATAATAGCTCCAAGAGGAATTAATACTACGTATCCAGCATCAGATGCGATACTTGATAAAACCCCTGCAAGTACAACAACTACCGTAATTAAACGTTTTGGTGTACTCATAACTAATTTCTTTAATAAAGCTGAAATGAATCCAGTTCCTTCAGCAAGACCAACCCCAAGTAATGCTACTAAAACTGTACCAAGTGGGGCGAATCCAGTAAAGTTACTTACTGCTGATTTAAATAAATATTGAACACCTTCTTTTGAAAGAAGACTATTTACTGTTACTGTCATTTCCTCAACAACATTCGTTGTACGATTAATCCCCTCGTACGTTACCGAAACTCCTGATGCTGCTAAGATTGCTGATAATACAACGATTACTCCACATAAAATTAAGAAAATTGTTGCTGGATGCGGTAACGCGTTCCCAATTCTCTCTACTCTATCGAGTATTGTTACTTTTTTCTTGCCGTTTTTCTTACTCATATGCTTACCTCCTTGTAAATTTAGCTCTTCTCCCTATGAGGCGAGGTAGTTTAAATGGTTAAACATAATTAATTATACCCAGAAAAGATTACCACATACTAGCGGAAATATATTCCAAAAAACATCAATTTTACATCATTTTGATACAAAATAAGCAAGAAAATACCACTAAAAGTACACATTTTTTTATTTTTTCAAACTTTTAACAAACAAAAAACAATGATAATAAACTTTAATTTCTAATTTAAGCCTACAGTGTAACCAATTACGCCATCGCCTAATATATTATTAATAATGCTAAATATAAGGAGATGAAGCGATGAGTTATCAAGAGGACTTAGATATCTTTTACGATAAAATCAACGTTGAATATGCTACCTATGTTGCGACTACCCTCGCCAACTTTGGTTCTAATGAAGAACTTGGTTTTAGAACAGCCGGATCTCAGGCAGAAACTGAGGCCAGCAACTTCATATTTCAAGAATTTATAAATATTGGCCTTCAAAACGTCAGAAAAGAACAAGTTAACATTGATTCCTGGGATTTTAAAAATGCCGCTTTATATTATGTCGATAAATTACAACCTAAAAAAATTACATTAAGTTCTTATGCAAATAACTGTATCATTGCCAACAAAGAATTTGAACTTGTTTATGTTGGACGTGGAACTCGATCTGATTATCAAGATCTCGATGTTAAAGATAAGTTGGTATTAATTGATTTAGATGAATATATCGGATGTCAGGTCGGAGTCTCAGCCTATCAAGCTAAAAAAAATGGAGCTTATGGAATCATTGTTGCTCCATTTGAAAATGACGATAAAATTATTACAGAATCTCTTAACTATGATAATTTTATTGCTCCTGCTAACATCCCTACTTTTTCAATGAGCTTAAAAGATGCTAAAGCGTTGAAAAAACGACTTGGGAAAAGGGAAAGTTTATCTGTGATTTTAAATTGTTATAATACGGTTACTCCTGATCAGCAGTCGTATAATGTGATTGGGGAAATTCCTGGTGAGCAATCGGATGAGTTAATTTTGGTAATGGCTCACTATGATGGAATTTTTCATAGTTTCCATGATGGAGCGAGCGGTTGCGGATTATTGCTCAGTTTAGCGAGAACTTTAAATTTGAGTGATTATAAGCCTAAAAAGACAATTATCTTTATTGCTCATAGCGCCAGAATTTGGGGGATGACGAATTCTTCGTTTAATTGGTCAGTCGGTAGTTATCAGCAAATAAGGTTTAATCATCCAGAATGGGCTGAAAAAGCTTTTATTGCAATTAATTTAGAAGGATTTGTCGCACAAGATGATTGTGATTCCCATATGATGAAAACAACTTATGAATACCAACGGATCATTCAATCTATTGAAAAGCTTGTCCGGGGATGTCCCTATAAAAAAGGAGCACTCGTTGATGCTCCAACGACTATTTTAAGTGATGATTTTCCTTATTCTCAAAGTGGGGTTCCGACCGTGATTAGTTATCGTCCAGATAGTGAGTACGTCAAAACAACGTATCGAACTAATTACGATTTGATTCAAAATCATTTTAGTCCCGCAGCTTATTTATACTGTCACAAGCTTTATGGAACGCTCATTATCCTCTTCGACCAAATGAAGATTAAGCCTTTTAACTTCGAGGCTTTGTTTGAGGCTCTTGAAAATAGTCTTGATTATGAGACATACCATCAGTATAAATCGCTATATCTTGAGATGCATAAAGCGAGATGGAGTGCTAAGAAATTGTATGACTATTTGAATCAGAACGAGTTTAGCAATCAAGAAATCAATTATTTGAATAAGCAACTTCACTATATTTATCTAGAGATTCAGGAATGTTTTGTGCGCCTTTCATGGAACGGATCCAGTATTTTTCCTCATGAGGCTCATCAAGAGAATATTTTTCAACTTCGTGAAGCAATTCGGTTATTGAAAAATCAAAAAGTTCCTGAAGCTATTATCGAACTATGTAAAATTGATTTAAATTTATTTAATTATTATTACGATAAAGACACATTTGATTTTTATGTGAACCAATCGTTATATGAAGACGATCGTCATCTTGCTTGGGGGAAAAATCTTTTACTTACCCATCTTGATTTATCAGATATTATTGAAACATTACGTCATAAAAGTAATTGGGAGAACCTCTATCCCGTGATTGAACAACTCAATCAAATTTTAGTTAATGAACAAAATCAACAAGCAAAGGTTGTTAACGAAGAAATTCATCATCTTAAAAAATTAAATAGCTGGATTAAATCCTTATATAAAAAATAATGACCATCTCTGAAGAATTTGATATCATTAAAAACGTACTATTAAAGTGAGGTTATAAAGAGATGCAAGCATTTAATGCAAAAATAATAGAAGCAAAAACAAAGGGTGGAGCTTATATCGAGATTCCATTTAATGTTGAAGAAGTTTATGGCGCTAAACGAGTAAAAGTTATTGCATCATTTGATGGAGTCCAATATCGTGGATCACTTGTAAAAATGGGAACTGATTGTCACATCATTGGGATTAAGAAAGAAATTCGTGAACAAATCGGTAAAACAATCGGTGACACTGTTACGGTGACACTAAAAAAAGATGAACTGCCTCGTATTGTCGAACTACCTGATGAGGTCAAATCGTTCTTTGAACAACATCCACAACATCTAGAATTTTGGAATTCTTTATCTTACTCAGTTCAGAAAAAAAACATTGATTCAATCAACTCAGCAAAAAAAGAAGAAACGCGTGCTAAACGATTAGCCACACTACTTCAAAAAATACAAAATAAAGAAAAGTAAGAGAGCAGATTATTCTGCTCTCTTACTTTTTATGAAATTAATTCTTCTATTTTAAAATTTCATCTAATAATGCCGGATAATCAGTGAAGATTCCATCTACGCCTGCTTGAATTAGCTTTCTCATATAGGAAGGTGAATTCACGGTATACACATTCACGAGAATACCATTAGCATGAGCTTCTTTAATTAAATCTTCAGATACCCATCTCAAATTAGGATGAATAGCATCAGCTTTTAAAACTTTCGCAAACTCAATGACATTTTCAATGGGTTCATCATACAACAGGCCTGTTTTAATCCGTTCATCGAGTTCTTTACAAATACGAATCGATTCAGGATTAAAACTTGAAATCAAAATTTGATCGACTAATCCATATTGATGAATTAATGAGATGACATCCTCTTCAATTCCCACATAGTGAATTTCATCTGTTTTTAATTCAATATTTAAAATCACGCTATGTTGCTTGATTAACTTAAAGACTTTCTCAAGCGTTGGGACATTACAGTTATCCACTGTTTGAAATAATAATTTTCTCGTCTTTAGGGCTTGTAATTCTTCTAACGTAAAATCTTGAACAAGACCTTTTCCTCTAAGTGTTCTCTCAACATCCTCATCATGAATAACGACTAATTGATTATCCTTACTTTTATGAACATCAAGCTCAATTCCTGTCGCTCCTGCTTTAATTCCTTCTAAGAAAGCAAGTAACGTATTTTCAGGAAAATCTCCACTCGCTCCTCGGTGAGCAAAATTAATCATAAACACACCTCACATTTTTAAACTTTACGACGATCCCAATTTAAAAACTATCCTTATAAAATAACACATTGTCTCCTGAAATGAAGTCGTTTTTCTAAATTAATTTCAAATTTTTTAAAGCGTTGTAAATACCATTCTCATGGATGCTATCCGTTACGTAAGTTGCTCTTTCCTTTAATAAATCACAACCATTCCCCATCGCAATTGAATAATCCACCTCAGCAAACATCTCTAAATCATTAAATCCATCCCCAAAAGCATAGTACTCCATCTCCTTACCACTTTGATGTGACTTAAGATAACGAATTGCGCTCCCTTTACTACAATGTTTATTGAAAATATCGTATCCGTCCTCAATATCAATAAGCTTTACAAAACTAAACTGTGGATAAGATTGACGCATCATTTCAATTTCACTATCCTTAATATATGCATTAATTTGAAAGACTTCATACTTTTCAATTTGATTTAAAATATCTTCTTCTAAGTATCCTAACGGCATATTGTATTTAATTGAAAACTCTGCTACCCAGGCCTGATTTAGTTTTCCTTTACTCTCATGAAGAAAATGAATACAATAGGGCGTTTGATTTTTTTCAAAAACCGTTAAAAGATCTCTGACTAACCTTTGATTCATGTATTCTTTATAAATCACTTCATCATTCACAGTAATTAAGGAACCATTAGCAGAAATAATCGTTTTAAACATGTCATAAAAAGATTCTTGTTTAACCATAGCCAAAGATCTTCCTGTTGCTATGGCTATATTAATATTTTTCTTTTTTAAAGATTTAATTGCCTGTATGGTACTTTTTGAAATCATATTTTTTTCTCGACAGACGAGTGTATTATCCACATCAAAGAAAATTGATTTATTCATTTACATTCCCTCATTTTTAATTGTTTGCTTTATTATATTTTTCTAACGCCGTATTAATTGTTTTTGCAATGTTAGAAACTGCTGTCTGTGAATCAATTTCATTATTTAAAACTTTTTCAATATTTTCTTCAATTGAAGCACGAGCTTCTGGGAATACGCCTAAAAGGGCTCCTGATTGATTATTAGATTCTCTTAGTTGATTAATCGCTGTTAAAAATTCAGGATTTTTTTCTAAATGTTCTTGCATTGATTCAATGCCATAAGCGTCTTTAGTAACAGAGAAATATCCTGTTGCAGCTGCCCATTTTGCTTGGCTTTCTGCCGACACCATGAATTTAATGAATTCAAAGGCAGCCTCTTGTTTCACATCGCTTCCTTTATCCATGATCCATAATGAGGCCCCACCAATTGAAACACCACCTTCATCAGTTGAAGAAACTGATGGTAAATAAGCAGTCCCTAAATCAAATGATTCACCTACTTTTGATTTAATATCTGTTAAAGAAGCAGTTGATCCAATAATCATCGCAACCTTCCCAGAGCCAAACGCATCTAAAACAGCATCATCACTACGCCCTAAATTTAAAACATATCCTGAATCAATTAAATTTTTCCATCCCTGAATAATATTGAATGCCCCACCATTTTCATCAAAAACAACCGACGTCGCAATCCCATCACGTCCGTTTCCTTCATTCGCATAATCAAGACCTTGTTTAATTAAGAATTGTTCAAAAAACCATCCATATACTCTCATTGAATACCCATAGCGAGTCTCTGTCTTTAACATTTTAGAAAATTCAAGAATTTCATCGAAGTTTGTTGGTGCTACTTCAGGATCTAATCCTACTTCTTCAAATGCCGTTTTATTATAATAAAGAATTGGTGTCGACGTATTAAATGGCATTGAATATAACGTTCCATCAATTTTATAGTAATCTAAAATATTTTCTTCGAGGGAAGAAATATCATATCCATCACGATCAATCAATTCTTGCATTGGCGTTGCATACCCGCTATCGATCATCCATTTTGTCCCAACTTCATATAACTGCATAATATCTGGTCCTGAGTTTCCTAGAGCAGCACTTTTTAATTTATTAATCGAATCATCATATGAGCCTTGATACTCGGCCACTACTTTAATGTTACTTTGAGAACTATTGAATTCAGATACTAAAGTCTCAATCGCTTCTCCACCTTTCCCCCCCATAGAGTGCCAAAACGTCACCTCAGTTACTTTACTGGTCGATTTCGTCGCATCAGTTGAATTTAATACTTCATTTCTTCCACTACACCCTACTAATAATGATGTTGCTAAAATACTAGCCCCTGCTACTGGTAATAATTTACGTTTCATTATCTATTTCCTCCCTTTTTATCCTTTTACTGATCCCGCTGTCATTCCTTGAACAAGTGATTTTTGTCCTAAAATAAACACTAAAATAGATGGGATTAAAATTAAAACTGCCCCTGCTAATACCACACCATAATTGCTCCCTTCAGCAAACTGAAGCATACTGATTCCGATTTGTACGGTTCGATTATTTCCATTATTAATCGTTAACAATGGCCATAAATATTGATTCCATGTACTAATGAATGTATAAATCGATAAAGAAGCAATCGCTGGTTTTGAAATTGGAATTAAGATTTTGATTAAGAACATGAAGTTACTACACCCATCAATTCTTGCTGCCTCAATTAAATCTTTAGGTAACGTTAAGTAGAACTGGCGAATTAAAAAAATCCCCATCGCTGATGTTAAAAATGGAACAATTAACACCTGTAAACTATCTGTCCATCCCCATGAACTTACCGTTAAAAAATTCGAAATAATCGTTGTTTCCCCTGGAATCATCATTGTTGATAAAACCATTAAGAATAATAATTTCTTTCCTTTGAAATCGTAGAAAGCAAAAGCGAATGATGCTAAACTCGCGGTAAAAACTTGGCCGATTGTAACTAAGATTGAAACAACAAAACTGTTTACAATAAATCTAAATAAAGGAACACTATTGATTGCCGTGTGATAATTTTCAAGTGTAACCTTACTTGGTACTAGCTTAGGTGGATACTGTGAAATCTCTCCCGGTGTCATGAAGCTTAATGACACCGCATATAGAAGTGGTCCAATAATAATTACTCCAACCACAAGATTAACAATCGTTAAAATAACTCGATTTTTTTTAGATGTTTTCATTATTGATAATGCACTCCTTTTTTCTCAAATTTGAATTGTATTAAAGTGACAATCATCATGATGAAGAATAAGACAATGGCTTGCGTACAAGCTGTTTCAAATCGTCCGTTAAAGAATGCTTCTCGATAAATGGAATGAACTAAAACATTCGTTGAATCTCCTGGGCCACCTTGTGTTAATAATTTGATTTGGCCAAAAGCCTGAAAAGCATTGATTAAATTCATGAAAATTACTAAGAACATTTGAGGCGATACCATTGGAATAATGATATTTTTTAATTTTTGAAAAAAATTTGCCCCATCAATTGAAGCACTTTCTAATAGTTCTGCTGGAACATTACGGAGGCCTGTCGTTAAGAAAATAAAGTTGAGTCCAAGATTTAACCAAACCGTGACGACGGCAACTGAGAAAAGAGCATACTTCGGATCAATTAACCAACCGATTTCTTGTCCTAACACAAAATTTAAAATGCCGTTGGTAGGATGGAAAATCATCGTCCATATAGCTGCGGCTGGAGCTGATGCAACCGCCATCGGCAATGAAAATAAAAGTTCATAAACTCGATTTCCTTTTAATTGATTGTTTGTGAGTAAAGCAAGAATAAATCCAAGAATAACGGCTGGTGTTGCGACCATTAAGACAAACTTGAATGTTACCAAAATTGAGTTATAAAACTCTGGTGATGTGAATAACTCAATATAATTTTCTAATCCGACAAATGATTTAATTTCTCCTCTTAAGTTAGTCGTGGATAAACTTAACATAATAGTTTTAAGAAATGGATAAAACACGAAAATCAAAAAGATGATAAAGGCTGGTGCTAAGTAAAAAAATGGCTCCATCTTTTTAATAAGATTCCGTTTGTTTTTAGTTACACTAATCCTTTCTTGCCCTCCCGTTTTAATCTTTGTAGAAATAATTGATTCTAAAAGCATTAATCTTCCTCCCTAGTCACTCTTTTCACACGATACTTAAACTATAGCAGTAGAAATTTAAGAGAAGATGAATGAATCGTTAATAAAAATTAATAATATTAATTTTCTGTGAATTAGACTGTTCAGTGTAAACCATTAGTAAAAAATTGTAAAAATACTATTTTTTCTTTATCCTTCATAAATTTAATTCACTCAAAAAAGACGATTAGTTTTATAACTAATCGTCTTTTTTTGACATCTTCAATTGACTCATCATCCAACTTCTTTTCCTAATGAGACTAAATATTAATGATTTACCTTATTTTCATCAGATAACATATCTTCTTCCGTTAAAATAATTAGATTATTGATTTGATTCGCATTTAAAATAGCTATCTCTCCATACTCTTTAACATATGAAATGAGTGCTTCATCTAACGTACCAAATGAATTTAATAGGTTTGAACTTTGACTCATCTGATAATCGTCTCCGCCTGCTACCATGAAATCATTCATGGCAACCACATATGTTTGGGTTAACTCTAAAGGTTGCTGATTAAACTGAACGGATAAAACTTCATAGCGATCAGGACATCCCGCTTCTTGAACTAATTTAGCTTCAACTAAGAGACCTGCAAAATGAAGAAATCTTCCACTACCTATTACTAATCCTTTATTTAGAATTTCAATAAGTTGTTTCCCAGTCATTTCAACCGTTACGATATGATTACTAAAGGGTAAAACCTTCAATACATCACCTTTCGTAATCATTCCAACATCTATTGAATCACGAATTGTTCCACCATTGATGAGTGAAATATCAGCTTGTGTTTCATTTAACATAGCAGCAGTTAATAAATGACCTAAATTCGTATGGCCATTTAAAACAGAAGAACGACCTCCCTCTAATTTAATAGCCGTTGTGCCAATAACTTCTTCCAAAATTGATTTTTGGTTATTTTTTATCCTATCAATGACTGACTTGACTTCAGTATCCTCTTCACATTTTTCAAGTTGTTTCATCGAGATTTGATGTGGTACTAACTTAATTATTTCATCTGCCATCAAATCATACTGGATAGTAACCACGCCAACATTTTTAAAATGTTCACCCGTTGACGTTAATATGGTCCCATTTACGATTTCATATTGATTTAACTCAGAATGACTATGACCATCGATAATCAAATCAATATCATCAACCTGACTGGCGATTATTGTCGATTTAATCCTACTATCTGTATCAATTCCCATATGCATTAGGCCAATAATCACATCAACTCCCCTCTCTTGTAACACTTGAACCATTAATTTAGCTTCTGCTACAATCTCTTCCTCTGTCCCAAATGTTAAGCCCACTACATTTTCAGGATTCGTTTTAGTCACCGTTTCAGGTGTCGTCAGCCCAAACAATCCAACACTCATTCCTCCAATCTCTTTGACAAAACAATCCCCGTAGCGTAACTTCCCCTCTATCGTTTTTACATTAGCCGCTAATAATTCAACGTCAGCTACTTTTCCAAGCTCAACTAGTCTATCTTGTCCATAGTTGAAATCATGGTTCCCAGGTGACATCGCATCATATCCAACAACCTTTAATACCTGTGCAACACTTTCCCCTAATTCTACTGTAGCAAATGGCGTTCCATGAAATATATCACCGGCATCAAGAACAAGGTATCCTTCTGCTCTTGTATACTCATTAGCTAGATTGATAAAATGTTTAAATTTTGCAAATCCGATATTTTCATCCACACCTCCATGAATATCATTCGTATGGAAAATATTAAGATCTACAATCGTTTCATCATCTGATCCAACTTCTATCCCATCTAAAGCGCCTAAATCTTGTTGCACTAGCGTCAAAATATAAAGCTCATCCTTAGAGCTACTCATCATGATTAATAATAAAAATATGAAGTTTCCTATACTCAAAAGTTGTTTTCCCATCTTCATTCACATCACCTCTCTAAAATAGATGGTCTACTGTATATAAACAAAAATGTTTTTGACAAGCAGCTGGGGATTATTCTATATGCCAAACACTGGATTACCTACATTTTAGAATTAACCTAATTTTATAAAACTTTTTGATACTAGATTCCTTGCGCTGCATCATAAGCTTGCTAATTCGTAGCTTTCTTTCACTGATAAGTAAAAAGTTTCTCAAGTATTAAAAACTTATCTGAACTTATATATATAAATTACCAAATAGTCAAAGAATTATTAATGAAAAAGGCTATCTATATAGATAGCCTTTTTCATTAACGCTCAGAATATTTCATAACTGTATCATTTAAATATTGTCTAAATATTTTAAAGACATGTAATGAAATGCCTTGTGGATAACTTAAAACCTTTAATTCATGCCCCTTATACTCTAAACGATATGCGGGATGGACATGAGGATAATCATTCAACTTGAATCCCACATTTTCATAAAAATGAAGACGCTTAATTGAAATGTTATCCACAGGTGGATCAATTTCAAGAATAAGAGTCTTTTGAAGCTCCCTTAATTCATGTAATACTTTTGTTCCAATTTTTTGACCCCGAACCTCTGGATGTACGGCTAAATGTTCAATATAAATAAACTGTGGATAAATCCAATATCCTACGATTGCAATAACACGCTCTTCTTCTACAATAGCTATAAAATAAAATTCCTCATCTTTCATTGCTGCTTGCTGATCTCTTAGTAAACGTTGTTCAAAAACCGGAAAACTTTGTTCATAAATCGCCCATGCCTGATTAAAATACTTCTCATCAGATGAACGTAATCGAATCCATTTCATGAAATCCCTCCTTATTACTCCTTATTGTAACAAAAAAAGCAGACTATTCTGCTTTCTCTAACTTAAATACTGAAATTTGTGGCACATTAAATAATCGAAACGGTACTTTTGTATTTCCAATCCCGGTATTTACATAAAGTAATGTCTTTCGATTATTTCCAAAATCATAAAGCCCACGCACATAATCCTCTGCCAAAGCTGTCGTTAATAATGGCCCATAAAATGGAATATAAACTTGTCCTCCATGGCTATGACCAGCTGTTGCTAAATCAATGGGGTAACTGAGGAAATCAGAAATTAAATCTGGTTCATGAATCAGTAGCAAATTCAAGTGATCATTACTGATTCCTTGCATCGTTTTATTTGAATTATAGTACCCAATTAAAGCATCATCAGCACCGAATAAACTGATAGTTGTTCCTTTAACTTCTAAAGTCCGACTGGAATTTACAAGCACTTCAAACCCTGCCGACTCCATTAAATCTTCATAAAAACGTTCTGCACCGCCTCCGTAATCACGATTTCCAAAAACCGCATATTTACCATTTGTTGCTTTTATTTTAGATAAAATCGTCGCAATCTCATCAATTGACCCATCATACTCCGCTGCATTATCCATTAAATCACCTGTGAACAATACAAGATCCGCCTGTTGTTCGTTAATCTTATCTACAACCTTTTTAAGATCTTCTGTTGTAAAAAAATCACCGACATGAGTATCTGAAAATTGCACAACCGTAATAGGATTGCCCGCTACTTGCTCAAATTTCATATCATATTGCTTCACACGTAATAAATGAGGTTCTACATAAGCAGAATAAAAACCAATCAAAATGCCGACAACCATCAAGATACCAAATAGTTTCGCCATTAATCTCATGTATTACCCCTCTTTTTCTAACTATGTTTACTATGTTAAATGACTCTAACAACACTTTATTCTACTCTTTTCACGCTATAAAGACAAACGAAAAGAATGTCTCATTATTAGATTATTTGACATATCAAAAAAACCTCATGTTAATCATGAGGTTTTAATCGCTCTAAACGATGAACTAATACTTTAAATGTATTATCTTCTTTTATAAAATCATAACATCTATCCATATCTAATGACCTTAAAAGTAATATAGGTAACTGAGACGCAGCGGCACTTTCATGTAAATCCAACAGATTAAAAAATTCAGACTTTCCTTTTTTCTCTGTTGATGATAACTTATCGACTAGCATTCCTAAAAACGATAACGTTTTTTCTTTATTTTTCAATCTTGCATAAAAATTAGCAGCCTCTAGAGCATAACCTAATCCTAATTCTCTTTCTAAATCAAATAAATTTACAAGTTCAGGCTGAATAAGTAATAATTTTTCTGCCAACTCCAAGTTGTCTTCCTTAATGGCTAAATTCTCATAATTAGATAAATATAACGTAATAGATTGAAGTGCTCTCATTATATTAGTTTGAATCATCTTTTTAGCTTCATCGTAACGTTTTTGACGGATATATATTGGAATTAATAAATCATCTCTGTTCAATTCAGATTTTGGGATTTTTAATAATACTTCTTCTGCTTTTTTCTCATCTTCCGTCATGCCATAAAGACTAGCTAAAAGAAAATGAGCCTGTTCTTGTACTTTGATATCTGAACTAGTGGCTGCTTCTTCAAACAGGGCAATTGCTTTATTCATCATTTCTAAAAAATCTGACTCTTCTGTTAAAAAACTAAATGACATCATATATAAAGAACCAATATTCAGCTTTAGTTCTAAACTATTTGGGTACTGATGCAAATACGATTCACATTCTTTGACGATCATCTCAAAAGGTTGAGTCTGTAACATACTTTGACATTTTTTTATAAAGACGTCGATTTCCTCCGTCGATAAGGTCATATCATAACTCATCAGTTCGTCAATACTTGTATTAAAATAGCGAGCAATCGCCGGTAATAGCGTAATATCTGGATAACTCGTGTTATTCTCCCACTTTGAAACAGCAGGTACTGAGACTCCCACAGCATTTGCTAATTGTTCTTGTGTGACCTTAGCTTTCTTTCTTAACTCATAAATAACTTTTCCAATATTCAAATTCATCGTTTTGTCTCCTTAAAATCTTACGACTCGGGCCCTTTAAATTTATTATACGTCCTCGATAAGGAGGAAACAATAACGCGATAATTAAACTTGTAAGCATAAAAATTAACCATACGTTAATATACACGAGCATCATTTAAATCAATTATCCTTTCGTATACTAGTAGGTATGAATCATAAATAGAATTCTTTGGATAAGCTCGTTTTATTAATTCATAATCTATTATATCTTGCCAGTTACGACTTCCCTTTGATTTTTTATCTTCTTTTGGGGAATAAATAATTTTTATATCGGTCTCTTTCTTAGTTTTGTAATCTAATAATCTTATTAGAAGTTAATCAACCTTCTACATGAATCATAATCTGAGTCATATAATTTTCATAACCTTTTACAGAGATTTCATCTAACAGCAACTCTTCATATGCATAACCAATAATTTTCAATTGTTTCTCTTCAATAAAATTCAATAATAATTCGTATGTTTTGTGAATCTGCTCATAACTTCCTTTATGATATCCTACTACATACTTTCCTCTAGGTTTTAAAAATAACATTCGAGCCTGAGTTTTATTAGTTATAGGAGAATAAAAATATGTATACTTAGTGTACTCCTGATTCAATAAATTCTCCTTGCTAATCATCGTGCCAATAGAATACAAAGTCGCATGTCCCAGTTCATCATCCTTAAGAAATTCAACTAATGCATTAAAAAACTTTAAATCATCAGAGATATCTAATTTATTACTTAAAATTAAATAATCTTCTTGATATTCTTTTATCTCAATTTTAGTATGATCAATTAAAGTTGCTTTTTTCGTTAGCTCAATTTTAGTTTTCATTACTTGTTGAATCCGTTTCAAATAGTCAATTTCTCGATTGACTTTAATCACCTGATCTTCAAATAATTCAATTAATCCCTCAGGAGTTCGATTATCGAGATAAATTTTAATCTCATTTAAAGACATTCCCATTTCTTTTAAAACAGATATAACAGCAAAAACCTCAAACTGTTGATAAGTATAGTAACGATATCCATTGCTATCCCTCTTAGCCGGTTGAAAAATACCAATGTCGTCATAATGAAATAGAGTTTGTTTTTTAACTCCCCACAACTTTGCAAATTCTCCTGTTGTAAAATACTTCGATGAAATTCCACTCATATTTATGTGCTCCTCTTGACTGTATGGTTACCGTATACTTTATCATAGTATAGCAAGATACAAAATATTTTTTAAAATAAGGTGGGATTAATCTGAATCAATCAACATTATCTTTTAAATCATTTATGAACTGTACGATTCCAACCATGATTATGATGGTCTTTTTATCACTTTATACCATCATTGATGGAATCTTTGTTTCCCGCTTCGTCGGGCAAGCCGCTTTATCAGCTATTAATATTACACTTCCACTATCTACGCTAACTTGGGGAGTTGCTATCATGTTTGCAACTGGTGGGAGTGCCATCGTGGCAAAAAAATTAGGGGAAGGAAAAACATTAGAAGCCAAACAAAATTTCACACTCATTGTTATCTGCTCAACCATTATTGGAATTGTTTTAATGCTAATAGAACTTATCTTCTTAGATCCGATTATTAAATCATTAGGTGCCACTGATACCCTATTTTCATATTGTAAGGAATATATTTCAATCATAACATTCTTTGCCCCAGTCGCTATTTTAAAATCACTATTTGACTACTTTATGGTAACTGCAAATAATCCGAAATTGGGACTCATCAATACACTAATTGGTGGATTTAGCAACATGATTCTCGATTATGTCTTTATTGTAATTTTAAAAATGGGAATTGCCGGAGCTGCCTTAGCAACCGTTATTGGAATGTTAATTCCTTCAATCATCGGAATTATCTACTTTTTAAATAAAAAGAATTACCTTCACTTTGAAAAGCCTGTATTTGATGCCAAAGTACTTCTTCAGAGTGCTTCAAATGGTTCCTCTGAGATGGTTACCAATCTTTCAAGTGGAGTTACAACCTTACTATTTAATCTTATGATGATTAATTACCTAGGTGAAGATGGAGTAGCAGCCATGACTATCGTGTTATACGCCCAATTTCTTCTCATTTCAATCTATCTTGGATTTTCATCAGGAGCTGCACCTCTTATTAGTTACAGCTACGGAGAACAAAATTCTAATGAATTAAAACAACTCATTCGATATAGCTATGGATTTATCCTTGTCGCATCGATTACAACCTTTATTCTTTCCTTTATCTTAGCCCCATCTATTATCCAAATTTTTACTGGGGATACAGGCGACGTCTATCAAATGACTCTTGATGGATTTAACTTATTTTCTATTAGCTTCTTAACCGTTGGAATTAATACCTTTGCATCTGCTATGTTTACTGCTTTTTCAAATGGTAAAATATCTGTTTTAATTTCAACAATGAGAACATTAGTTTTAGTCATCATCGGGATTACCATATTGCCTTTGTTTTTAGAAGTCAATGGCATCTGGTTAACCATTCCATTTGCTGAGATCATAACACTATTTATCTCTATTTTCTTTACGTTAAGATATCGCCATCAATATCAATATGCTTAGAAAACGCCCTTCTTGATAGTTTTCTAAGCACATTGATACAACCATCATCACTTAACAATCCAAATAAAAAGCTAGCACGTGATGTAGTGCTAGCTTTTTTACATTAGTTAAAATCTAAATATTCATGATAAACGTATCCTGTTTGTCCATCGTATGAAACTTGAACCCATTCATCGCTATAATTACGGTTTAATACTGTGATTTTTTCACCTGAAATTAATTGGCCAATAATGGTTGTTCCTGTTTTTGGTTCCTCACGAACATTAACCCCATCAATATTACAAGTTGCTTCAACTGTTTGGGGTACTTCAACCACTGGTTGTTCTGATTGAGGTATTTCTGGTTGTGTTTCTTCGACCGGAGTTTCAGGTTGAGTAACTTCTTCCTGTGTTACATTTTCTTCTGTTGTCGTATTAGTCACCGATTGGTCTTGTTCATTTGCCTCGGGTGCAACATCTGGTGTCACTTCAGTATCTTCTAATGTTAAATATTCTTGTTCTACTTTTGGAGTTTCAAAAGTTACTGCCTTAACACCTGTATAAGTAATTAATCCTACACCTAACACTGTTAATACTCCAATAATTGAAGCCCCGATTCTCTCACTCCAAGAACTTACTTTATCTTCAAATTCATCTTTATTTCGTCGATTCATCTATAGCCCCTCCTAATAAAAAACATTCTACGTTGTCCTAAAAAGTCTAATTTAGGGTTATTTTGTAGTCTTAGACTATCATATCATAAAATTTAAGAATAAATATGTTTTTTTTGGTGACATTATACGGTAGTTTTATACTTTTTTTAATAAAAAACGAGAACCTAAAATTCTCGCTTCACTACTTCTAATCTACTATTTCATTCCCTAAAAACTCTACTTGATCCCGCATTCCACTTCCATCATATGTAATCACATACTCACAACTTTGACCTTCATAAGTTATCACTACTTTCATCGCGGGAATTCCTTCAGGAACTGGACACTTTAAATAAAGAGCCCCATAATTTTGAACATCATTAATCTCAAGCAAGGCATCACCAGTAGCTAGGTGATTTTCCTCCCAATTAACAGGATACACTGTAATCTGACTTCCGATATATTTTGGAATAAATAAAAATGACTCCTCAACTGGTTCTACCCTAAATTTCGTCAAGGTCATTGTGGTTAACTTACTTTCATCTAAGTTATGCACAACTACCCCCAAATCAGTCTCTCCCATCTGAATCGCAAGACTTTCTCCCCCCTGATTTAGAATATTAACCTCTTGTTCCACACCACAAGCTCCCAAACATAAAACCATCACGATAAATAATAAATACTTTTTCAAACTACCCCTCCTAATATTTCCATTTATTACAATTATATTACAATAATTGATTATTTAATCAGTTATCATGACGAATTAATAGATAATTTCATTTATGAAATCGCTTTATTTAGTTATTTAAACATGATATAGTAAAAATAAAACAATTAATTTTAAGGGGGGACCTCTGATGTCAGTTTTAACTGTCAACTTCATGTCTAAATGTTTAAATCGAAATGTAACTTATAAAGCCATTATTCCAATTGAAAGTTCACTTGAAAGTGATACTGTTCCACCATTTAAAACCCTTTATCTTTTACATGGGATGTTAGGAAATTGTGAGGATTGGATTACAAATACACGTATTAAAAAACTGGCTACTGATCATCAATTAGCTGTTATTATGCCCTCAGGAGATAATAGTTTTTATGTTGATCATCAAAAACGTCAAGATTATTATGGCAGATTCATTGGTGAAGAACTCATTAATCATTCTAGAGCAATGTTTCCACTTTCTAAAAACCGAGCAGATACTTTCATCGCTGGACTCTCAATGGGTGGATATGGTGCCATTCGAAATGGTCTAAAATATCATGATACATTTAGTCATATTGGTGGATTTTCTTCAGGTCTTATTTTAGACGAAGCTATAAATGCACCAATAGAACACGAAACTTTCTTTAGAACACGAGATTACTTTGAAAGTATCTTTGGAGATCTAACTCAACTATCTGGTAGCGATTGTGACTATTATGCCCTTATTAAAAAGCTAAAAACTGAAAACTTAGAAATCCCAAAACTATATCTTTCTTGCGGGACTGAAGATTATTTATTAGTTAATAATCGAGAGTATAGAGATTTCTTAACTTCAGAAAACATCGAATTTACTTATATAGAAAGTAAAGGAGAACATGATTGGTGCTTCTGGGATGAATACATTGAGAAATTCTTAGAATGGCTTCCAATTCATTCTAAATAATTTCAAAAAACGATTTTGTTCGATAGAATGAAATCGTTTTTTTATTTATCTTCTCTTTAAAAAACATATTTATTATTACTAAACTTATAGATTAAAAAAATTAAATTTAAAAAAATGACTTCTAACCTATAAAACTAATTGATAAAAACTATTAAATTTTACCTAATATATATCTTGTCTAGGACTTGTTTTAACAAAAAGAATTGACATCGTTCTATTCCTATAAATTTCTACTTTTTTTATATATTAAGAGTAGTACTTGAACATTAGCTTTATGATATTCTATATTTAACAAACACTATATCTAAACTCAGCCATAGACTCAATCTGATAGAATGGAGTGCTTGAATGTGATAAAACATCAATCATTATTAAAATTATGTTTTTCATTTATCGTCTGTACCAGTTTTACAACTTTATCTGCCTGTAATCGTAAACAATCAATCAACAATCTCTCAGTAACTTCTTTAGATCCTTCAAACATCTCACTTGAAGTTACAATTCTTGATACCGGAAAATCAGACTGTATTTTTATAGAAATTGGTGATAAAACTATCATGATTGATACTGGTTTAGATCGAAATGGCGAACAAATTCTTGCTTCCCTTCATGAAAAAGGAATTGATCATATCGATTATTTAATTTTAACCCATCTAGATAAAGATCATATCGGTGGTGCCGATATCATTTTAGATGAAATTCCTGTTGATCAAATCATTCAAGCCAATTATTCAAAAGATTCAACCCAGTACCAAGAATATATCGATGCATTATCTCGTCACGATATAACGCCACTCCTTTTAACACAAACCATGAACTTAACAATAAATGATGCTCAACTAACACTGTATCCAGCACAACAAACAGAATACGAACAATCAAACGACTATTCCATTATAACTAGCCTCATCTATGGAGAAAACAGTTTTTTATTTGCAGGAGATGCAGAATCACAACGTTTAACAGAGTTTTTAACTATTTATCCATCTACCTATAAATTTTTAAAAATTCCGCATCATGGAAAAGATAATGATGTCCTCCCACTCTTTTTAAATACAATTAAACCTGATTATGCTGTTATCACTTGTTCAGAAGATAACGCTCCAGATCAAAAAGTTATCTCAATACTCAATCAGCTAGGAACTCAAACACTCTTAACAAGCGATGGTGCTATCAGCATCAAATGTACCGAAAATCAAATGTCCGTAAATCAGCAATTAACTCAATATATTAGTTTTGAAAGTAATTAAAAAAGATTTACCTTGGTAATTCAAGGTAAATCTTTTTTTGTTATTTTATCAAAAATGTAAAAAACTCAATTTTTCAACACAAAAAAATAAGAGTATAGAATAGTATAATCATTCTTAATATATAAAGATGAATAACAAAAAGTTGATTGGAGTGTTTATTTTATTATCATTAGTTATTGATAATACCTTTATTTTCGTATTCGTATGCTATTAGTTCATAGCTAGACTATATGATTATATTAAGCCAACAGATATTGATAATGTAGAATTGATACTAGTTTCAGGAGAATCATTCAATTCATTGCAAGGTGTAATGGTCTATGATAAGGAAGCTGGACCTTTATCCAACATTAAAGTATTAGAAACTTATGCCCCATATGAAGAAGAAGATATTGATAATACTGTAACGACAGTCACTCATATCTTTTAGGTAAACTATCAAGTATAAACATTAAGTGACGCAGATGTTTCATCGCTAATTGTTCCACATCCAGATGATCAATTAACACAGATAGTTCAGGAACAACTATTATATAGATAAAAGAAGAAATAAATTACACCTTCTATAAAATAAAAATTTTTATGTCGTTTTGAAAACTTCAGATATAAATACTTTAAAAGGAAATTTCATTGAATTAAAAGTAACTAAATCAATTCAAGCTAGTATTGATTTACCTGTAGTTCTGCCAGTGTACCCGATTAGGCTCCACAGGAAAAATCACAAAATCTAGATTAACGAAGTGTATCCAATCAAAATTCAGATGAAAACCACTTACAGGATATAATAATATTACCTTATTATAATAATTGAATTATCATCATTCAATCGTAATAAAAATTGTGGATAAATTTATCGATTCGGCTATTTAAGAATATTTTTATCTTATAAAATTAATTAGCTATATAAGTATGAAAACCTTAGAAAAATGACAATTTTGTTCATTTCTCTAAGGTTTTTTCTTTAAAAAAATTTAAATTAATTATTGAATCATACTATTTCGTGATTTCTAACAATGTATTAAGTTTCCCGAGATTGTTTTCTTCATCAGTAATAATTTTTTGAGCTAATTTAATAATTTCTTCATGATTGGTATTCGCCAAAATCAAATTAGCAAATTTTTGTTCATAGTCTAAATAAACCACCATTTTATCTAAATAATCCTTATCGACAGTACCGGGTACATTTTCTCTATCTATCTTTAAACTAATAATCATCTCATTATAGAGTTGATTGAACTGTTCAAGATATGCTGTTTCTTTTGTTTCATCAATCACAGGATCCTTTTCCATAGATTTTAATAATTTTTCAATTGCTTTTATATGGTCTTTACTCGTTTTTACAACTATATTTACAACATCTTTTATTTTCTGGTTACTTCCATAACGAAGTTCAGACTTAGAAATCTCAACTCCAAATTGTTCATAAGGTAATATGTAAAATAAGAAATCTATATTTAAATCACCTGTTTTTTCTGTGTATTTAATTTTTTCCATCATATTTTGATGAATAACCTCATATTTATCCAAGTAATCTATTTCTTTTAAATTCTTTACCTCGGTTGCATGACAATGCACCGTTGCTATAAACATCGTCATGATTACTACGAATATCCATTGAAATCTTTTTTTCATTTTTAAATCCTCCTACACAAATAACAAAATAAATTTTTTTGTCTGGGTTTCTTTTTTACCACAATAATCAAAATCTAATGCTAGCTTTTGTGACCTCTCAACTTTCATCTTATTTATTATTTAAACTCGAAATAAAAACTATGCTATCCAATATTAAGTAAGAAAAAGATGTCGAACTTCTCTTTCAGATTCCTACAAATTTATCATTTCAAAAAAGCTATACTATATTTAATATTTTCACAAAATTATTTCCCAAAATATTTTTTTCTTTTATAATACAACTTAAATACAAGTGTAAAACAAAACCATAGAATAAATCTATGAATGTTTTCTATAGTTTCGATGGTGTTTGAAGAATTTTTTCTCTGAAGTTGTTTAAAAATACTGTTTAATATGTTTAAGTATAGTGGTAGTATAGAAGAAAAAAATGAAGAAAAAATAAAAAAAGCAGCCTGGAAGGATAAATGATAAAAAGTAAAAGAACTATCAAAGAAAAAAGATAGAAAAAGAAGGTTAGAAGAAAGATTCTATAAATAATGCTCCAGAAAGCATAAAAATAAAGAAAAATGAAGATTTTTATAAAAAATAGAGTTTATGTAAATTTCTAAAAATGATAGAAGAAACTAGTTCTGTTGAAGTAATAAATAAGAGTCAAAAATAAAAACTTAATGATACGTAATGAAAGTAATTCACCTATTTTAAATCAAACTTAATAATTAGGATCTTTTAAGACTAATTATCTTATAGTAAAAATAACTGTTTTTTCCTCATAAAAAATTATCGCTAATCGTATATAAATAATTAAAAAATAGTTTCATAAACGCCATAATAAAAAGAAGCATTCAATTTACTGAATGCTTCTTTTTATTGCAAATAGTCATTTTTATCCCGTATCAACGATTATCTTAGAATCATAACTTAAATAACTACTATATAAGATATTCTTAATTACTTTAATTTTACAGTCTATCTACCTGTTAAAAGAATAAAACACATTAATTTCTAGCTCTTAAATATGTCTCAATTAGTTTAAGATCTTTCTTATTTAAACGTATATTATTTACAGTATTTTTGCTTCTCTTGTCTTTATTTACTACAGAATTCATTAAATTTAGCTATTTTCTATAAATCCCCATTGGTTCACTTTTCAATCTTATTTATATACTTATACACATCTTTTTATAGTTATCAGTTTAATTATTTCGTTTTTTTTCAATTTTTCTTCATTAAATATTATTAATTTAAAATATATCTATTTGATATTTTGGTGCTAGTATAGTTTTATGGACACATTTAAGTTAAGTCGTTAAAATAGACTTAATCATTAAAGGATGTGTCGATATGAAAAAATATAATACTGAATTTAAATCAATGATTGTTGAACTGTATAAGACTGGACGATCAGTGAAAGATTTAAGTCGTGAATATGGTGTGTCAGAAGTGACAATTTACAAATGGATTAAACAGATTTCTCCAATTGCCTCAGTTAAGGATACAGAGATTACTCTGGAAGACATTAAACGTATGAAGCAAGAAATGTTACGTTTACAAGAGGAGAATGAGATTTTAAAAAAGGCTATGACCATATTCGCGAGAAAGTAAGTCAATCTGAATTATGTCAGTTTATCGATCAGCATCGTTCAGAACATGATGTTAAGCAACTTTGTGAGGTTTTAAATGTTCCAAGAAGTACTTTTTATCAATCTAAGCATCAAAGCGAGTCTAAGTGGAAACTTAAAAATCAACAACTGCTTGAACGTATTAAGAAAATTTATTTTGAGAGCAAGCGTCGATACGGTGCCATTAAGGTACATCGTCAATTGCTTAAAGAAGGATTGTATGCCAGCTTGAAACGTATCCAACGCTTAATGAAATTAGCTGGATTAGCCTCTATTATTCAAAAGAAATACACCCCTTATAAACAATCTAAAGAACTTGTTCTAGAACGTGATAACATTCTAGAACAGGACTTTTCAACGACCTCAATTAACCAAAAATGGGTATCAGATATTACTTATATTCACGTTCAAGAAGAAGGTTGGTGCTATTTAGCATCAGTGATGGATTTACATTCAAAAAAAATTATTGGTTATCACTTTTCTAAACAAATGACAACGGATATTATTGTTCAAGCTTTAAAAAATGCTTATATTTCTCAAAGACCTAAAGATGAGGTTATTCTTCATACTGATCTAGGCTCACAGTATACAAGCAAGGACTTTAAAGACTTAATTTCGGATCTGAATATCGTTCAGTCCTTTAGTCGTAAAGGGTGTCCTTACGATAATGCCTGCATTGAATCTTTCCATGCGACACTAAAGAAAGAAGAAGTGTATCAAACAGTCTATGTTACCTTTAAACAAGCTAGAATGGCTTTATTTCAATACATAGAAGGCTGGTATAATCGCAAACGAATTCATGGAGCGATTGACTATTTGACTCCTGAAGAATGTGAGCAACTTGCACGACAGACTGCTTAAAAACTTAACTTTTTTGTGTCCAAAATATTGACCTAGATCCAATTTACAATCTACTAATATAAAACTAATTTGTGGATAAATATTCTTTAAAAGATTTTATACTAAATCTTCTCTTCTAGACTGTAAAATACGGATTATACTAATCTCAATGATACCTGCTATGATAACAATTTTAATAAAAAAGGCTACTTTTTCCTTTAAATAATCACTTTAAGAATACTCATAAAAATAACTTTGTGACCTTATCAAATAATCAGTTACCAAGTTATTTTAATCCATTAACTAACATTAAATTTAAGTTGTATATTGTCGAAAATAGTATATAATAGTATCCATTACAGGGTCTTAAGGGAGGGCATATGATGGAACAAAAAGTGAAAATTACAAAAAAACGTGGATTCGCAGCCCTATTAATTACCGGAGCTATTGTTGGAATCGGCGTTGGATCTACTCGTGTTGTTAAAAAAATGGCTGAGAAAAAAGCAAAATCAAATGAAATGAAACGATTAAAAGAACTTGAAGACGAAGTCTTTGATGATCTATTTGAATAATAATACACAAAAAAACACTCTATCCACAGAGTGTTTTTTTGTATCTTAAAGAATATATTCTGGAATAATACCACTCGGAATTTCACCCTCTAAATTCAAATAATAATGTCTTATTGGCTTTAATTGATCATCTAATTCATATACCAGTGGCATCCCAGTTGGAATATTTAAATTCGCCACCCCATCATTCGATAATTCATCTAAATACTTTACTAAAGCTCTCAACGTATTACCATGGGCTGCAATGATTACTTTTTTTTCTGCTAACAAATCAGGCACAATTTTCTCATGCCACTCCTCTAAAACTCGTTTTTCAGTGTCTGCAAGATTTTCCGTTAACGGTAACTCATTCTCCTTCAAATTATGATATTTATATTCATAACCTGGATATCTAGGATCGTCTTTTGTTAGCTCAGGTGGACGGATATCCACATATCTCCGCCATTTATGAACTTGCTCTTCACCATATTTTTTTGCCGTTTCCTCCTTATTTAATCCCTGTAAAGCACCATAATGTCGCTCATTTAACCTCCATGATTTATAGACAGGAATCCACATTAAATCCATCTCATGAAGAATAATCCACAATGTTCTAATAGCTCGTTTTAAACACGAAGTATAAGCTACATCAAATTCAAATCCATGTTTATTTAAAACTTTAGCAGCTAACCTAGCTTCATTTAATCCATTATCAGATAACTCTACATCAGTCCATCCTGTAAACTTATTTTCTAAATTCCAGATACTTTGACCATGACGAATTAAAACTAATTTAATCATATCTCCACTCCTTTCATTACATTATATGCACTGCGACAAAAAATCATTTTCATCATATTTAGAACATTCATCAACACAATAAACTTTATTAGACATTTATCCACAATTTTCGGGAATTGTTCCACATGGAACTTTGTGGAACTGTGGATAAACTGTTATTTTTTTGATTTTTTGAAAGTTTTTTTCCTTATTGATGATGAAAAGAGATGATTTGGTAAATAATAAAAGTAATTTTTGAAGGAATTTGGAAAGGATTGAGTTTATGGCTTTCGATAAGTTAGTTTTTAAAAATTTATTAAAAAATTTTGACAGCGTTCCATTTACAGTTGAATTTTGGGATCATGAAATATTTTCTGTAGGACAAGGAGAGCCCAAGTTTAAAGTTTATATTAATGGCCCTATAAGCAAAAAAGATTTAGTGACTAGTACCTCTTTAGCACTTGGGGAAGCTTATATGGATAAAACTATTGAAATTGAGGGAGATTTGTATGAAGCATTAGATGCTATTTTAAGTCATATTGAACACTTCACAACAGATTTTAAAGCTTTACCTAAAATCTTTAACAACCCTACCTCAAAGTCAAAACAAAAAGAAGAAGTCTCTTCTCATTATGATATTGGAAATAAATTTTATAAATTGTGGTTAGATGATACTCTTTGCTACTCTTGTGCCTACTTTAAAAGCGAAGATGAGTCATTGCACCAAGCACAACTTAATAAAATTGATCACTTACTAAATAAACTGGAATTAAAAGAAAATGAAACACTACTTGATATTGGATGTGGTTGGGGTTGCTTGTTAATTTCAGCTGCTAAAAAATATAAAGTTAAAGGAACTGGAATCACATTAAGTCAAGAGCAATATAATGAATTCTCACGACGTATCAAAGAAGAAAATCTTGAAAATTATCTGTCAGTTAAACTAATGGATTACAGAGATTTAGAAAAATCTGATTTAATTTTCGATAAAATCGTCAGTGTCGGAATGCTTGAACATGTAGAGCGTCCAAACTACGATTTATTCTTCAAAAATGTCAATGCCGTATTAAAGCCAGGTGGAATCTTCGTTCTTCATTACATTAGCAGTTTAAAAGAAAGTGAAGGAGATGCATGGATTAAAAAATATATCTTCCCTGGTGGTGTCATCCCATCTTTACGTGAAATTGTTTCAATTTCAGCAGACTATAAATTCCACGTTATCGATATCGAAAACTTACGCCCTCACTACCGTATGACATTATTACATTGGTATAAAAACTTCGAAGATAACATTGATGAAATTAGTAAAATGTTTGACGAGCGTTTCATTCGTATGTGGCGTATGTATTTATGCTCATGTGCTGCCTCATTTAACAATGGTGTCATTGATTTACACCAAATTGTCTTTACCAAAGGTGTGAATAACTCTTTACCATTAACAAGAGATTACATGTACAAAGAATAATGAAAAAGGCGAGGATCCTCATCATCCTCGCCTTTTTCATTATTCTTGAACAAATTCAATAACACCCGCATCTAACTTGCTAACTCGTGCTAAGGAATATACCTCATATCCTTTTTCAATTAACATCTTACGTCCTGGTTGGAACGATTTTTCAATGACAATTCCAATTCCCGCTACTTTTGCTCCTGCTTCTTCAACTAAACGAATAGCTCCAAGAGCGGCTTCTCCATTAGCTAGGAAATCATCAATAATTAAGATACGATCATCTTGTGAAATATATTTTTTAGATAACGTTAATTCGTAATCTGTTGCTTTTGTAAACGAATGAACTGTTGTTTGATAAACATCACCATTCAAAATTTTAGATGATTGTTTCTTTAAAGTGACCATCGGTAAATTCATTTGCATCGCTGTCATAACCGTTGGAGCAATTCCTGAACTTTCAATCGTAAAAATTTTAGTTACTCCGTGATGTTCAAAATATTTTTTAAACTCTGTCCCAATCTCATACATTAAATGAGCATCAACTCCATGATTTAAAAATGAATCCACTTTTAAAACTGTTTCATTCAATGCTACTCCATCTTTTAAAATACGTTCTTGTAAAGCCTTCATTAAACTACAACCTCCGTTTTAGCCGCTTTTGTAGCAACTACTTTATCCTCTTTTAACAATAAATTTAAAATCAATGCCACAATAGTTCCTGTTGAAATTCCTGATGAAAAGATCATCTGTAAAGCTTCAGGTAATTGACCAATAAAATCAGGGCGGAATGTTACACCAAGACCTAATGCCATAGATGTTGCGATGATTAAAAGGTTACGGTCAGTTAATTCAACACGACTTAACGTCTTAATTCCTGCTGCTGCAACCATTCCAAACATCACAAGTCCAACTCCACCTAAAACTGGTTGTGGAATACCATTAATCACACCTGCTAATTTTGGGAATAACCCTAAACATACTAATAAAATACCTGCCATCACAGCAACATGTTTACTTGCTACCTTTGTTAACGAAATTAATCCGACATTTTGACTAAACGAAGTATTAGAGAAGGATCCAACTAATCCACCTACAATACTTCCAACTCCATCAGCTAAAATTCCTGATCCAATTTTCTTATCATCCATTTCAATTTGAGATGTTTCTCCAACAGCCTTTAAGCATCCTACCGTTTCAATCGTTGTAACAAAATATGCTGGAATAAACGCTAAAACAGCCTTCCAATCAAAAACCACACCGTATTCTAAAATATTTGGCATCGCAAACCAGCTTGCTTCTGCAACTGGCGTAAAATCAACCATTCCAAGAGGAATACACACTAGATATCCAACAAGCATCCCAATTAAAATAGAAGCACTACTTACTAACCCTTTGCCATAGCGGTTTAAAATTAGCGTCACAATCATTACAAGCATTGCAATTGAAACATTTAATAAACTTCCATAATCCAAAGCACCACTACCACCTGCTGCCCAGTCAATTGAAACTGGCAATAACGTTAAACCAATTAAACAAACAACCGTTCCTGTTACAAGGGGGGGGAATAATTTCATCAGTGGTTTAATGAAGAAACTTAAAATAATTTCAAAAAATGATCCTAGAATCGTTGCCCCTACAATCCCTGGCATTCCAAGTGTTGACCCAACTGAAATGGCAGGTGATACAAACGTAAAATCAGTTCCCATAATACAAGCAACACGTGATCCAACTCGGCCAATCCCACGTGCTTGAATAATTGTTGCAATCCCCGCTGCTAAAATCGAAGCACTAATTAAAGATGTCGTCATCTTACTATCAAAACCTAATGATCCTGAAATCACTAATGGTACAACGACAATTCCTGAGAAAGCAGCAAAAATATGCTGTAATCCAAATAAAAACTTCTTCCCGATTGATGGATTATCATTTACATCATAAATTAATCCTGTTTCGACTTGCTGTTCTTTCCTCATTTCGTAATCTTCTCCTTTTTACTAACTCCAATTAGTATTTAGATAACAAAAAAGACAGCCCCCATTATAAAAACGAGGTGCTGTCTTTTTCCTATATAATAAAAAATTATATATTAAAATCATACAACTCCTCGTAGTCCGCACTTTTACGGTTTGCAGGTAGAGACGCCCAGTCCATATCACCGGGCATATACGAGAATTTATTCAATTAAGATATCCGTATTATATTATGAACTCGATTAAAATACAACAAATTTTCATATCTTACAAACATTTATGAAAACTTAGACTCTCATTTTCACAAAAAAGCACCTTCTAATGCCCTAAACTCAAAATTACATCCAACGTAATCCCTTTGGATAATGATTTTTTAATGTTCCATTAACTAGTTTTGCCCATCCCAGAGAATAACCATCAACACAAACTAGATACCATCCTTTATCTCCCTCATGAGATAATGTCTCACCTTTTAAATACGATTTAATCTCATTAGAATCTTGTGGATAAGAAACATAATGCTTAACATCTTCAGGGCGAAGTGATAAAGCTAAGGCATGTGATGGTTCAAAACGATTCTTTTTAAATGTTCCTAAATGCCATCCTGCACGAACAACCTTTAATTTATCAAACGTTAACATACCTTCTGGTACTAAATAAAGCTCTGATCCAAATAACACAAAGTCTCCATGTGGAACATCTTTTAACGTATCTTTAGCAAAATCAAAGAAATCATTTAAAGACTTATCCTTCTTCAATGGCTTCACGTACTCACGTTTTAAATCTGCATCTTCCCCACAAACTTTACGCAATACCGCTAAGTAATGACCTTCTCCATTAATATAATGGGGCCATAAACGATAGGTTTTTTCAATCCCTTCCACAGCGATTTGAGACCACTCGCCACGTCCTGGTTTAAATGATTCATACGCATTAACCGATTCAATTTCAAACTCAGGATGATGACTTATAAACTGCGCAATCGCTTGTTCATTCTCTTCAGGTGCAAATGTACACGTCGAATAAACTAAGCGACCACCAGGTTTTAGCATCTTAGCTGCTTCTTCTAAAATCTCATTCTGACGCGTAGCACAAAGCTTCACATTCTCTAAACTCCACTCTTCTTGTGCCACTACATCTTTTCTAAACATTCCTTCACCTGAACATGGAGCATCGACTACAATACGATCAAAATATAGTGGAAAATGCTTTACTAAACGAGCTGGTGTTTCATTTAACACAATCGCATTCTTAACCCCCATACGCTCAATATTTTGAGATAAGATTTTCGCACGTTGTGGATAAATTTCATTGGCTACTAAAAGACCTTTTTGCCCAAGTTGAGAAGCAACATGTGTACTCTTCCCACCAGGAGCTGCACATAAATCTAGTACTTTCTCCCCTGGTTTTGCTTCAACAAACGCCCCAACAGACATAGCACTTGGTTCTTGAATATAGTAGACTCCCGCTTCATGATAAGGATGTTTTCCTGGTCGTTCCTCACCCTTATAGAAAAATCCTTCCTCCACCCACGGAATAGAATCTAACGTCAATTTATTCTTCTCTTTAAATGACTCCATTGATGTCTTTAATAAATTTAATCGCAATCCATGAGATTTCTCATGATCATAACTTTTAATAAATTCATCAAATTCTTCACCTAATAATTGTTGCATTTTATCTAAAAAGTCTTGTGGTAATGACATCATACTCATCCTTTCAACTATGACCAAATTATTATCACATTTTTATACTTATTCATGATAAAACACCTGAAAGTTAGATTGCAAGAATTAAAATACAAAAAAGATACACAGAGTAGCTCATTATTTTAAACTCTGATACGTCTTTAAAAAATATAACTTAAATTTAACATCTTTAACTTTTTTATCAATTATTTTCCTAATTGGTTATTAGAATTTTTCAAACTGTGGATACTAGTATTATCTATAAAAATAGGAGGTTCATATTTTCAATGAAAATTCTAAAATATTTGCTTATCTTTGTTCCGATAAGCTTCATTGCTAAATTTATGGGCGTTTCAGATTCTTGGATGTTTATCTTATCTTGCTTATCAATTATTCCATTAGCTGGTCTCATGGGAGAAGGAACTGAAGAAATTTCATTTTATTCGGGGCCTAAAATTGGTGGATTTTTAAATGGGACGTTTGGAAATGCGACAGAACTTATTATCTCATTCTTTGCTTTAAAACAAGGATTATTCGAAGTTGTAAAATCTTCAATTGCAGGAGCCGTCATTGGAAATATCTTATTAGTTGTCGGAGCTAGTATGCTCGCAGGTGGATTAAAATACAAATCACAAAAATTTAATGTAAAAGTCTCTGATGTCTCATCAAGCATGTTATTATTTGCCGTGATTGGACTCTGTATTCCAGCACTTTTCACCCACACAGTTGATCCGGCACTACTCAATACCCGCTACGAAGGATTAAGTATTTTTGTTGCTATCGTGATGTTTATTATTTATGTTTTAAGTTTATTCTTTTCCTTTAGTACACACAAACATATCTATACCGAGACGGATAGTGGTGAAGAACATAAAGCAAAATGGTCGTTGCCAAAAGCTATTTTAATTTTAGTCATTGCAACTGTATTCATTGCAATAGAAAGTGAATTTTTAGTTAGTGGTATCGAAGCCATTACCCAAACACTTGGATGGAGTGAGTTTTTCGTCGGTATTATCTTAATCCCGATTATCGGAAATGCAGCTGAACATAGTACAGCCGTCGTTATGGCTAGAAAAGATAAAATGGACGTTGCTCTTGAAATTGCAATTGGTTCAAGCTTACAAATTATTTTATTCGTCGCTCCTATCCTAATTTTTATTAGCCAATTCTTCATCCCTATGAGTATCGTCTTCAATCAATTTGAACTTATTGCTCTGATTGCTTCAATTCTTATCGTCAACAAAGTAGCCCATGATGGAGAATCAAACTGGCTTGAAGGAGTTCAGCTACTCTCTGTTTATCTCATTATTGCCGCTTCATTCTTCATTCTATAAAAAATAGCTAGTGTCTAAAGACACTAGCTATTTTTTGTGGATAATAAAATCCCATCACTTATCCACAATTTCTGATTTTCAGATAAACATGACACTTTCATGATTACCTTTAAGTTGTAATTGTATTTTTACCCTGAGCTTTCGAATGATATAAATTTTCATCTGCGGTTTTTAAACTAAATTCATGCTGCCTAGAGTGTGCAATTCCTAAACTAATCGTAAACTGAATATTGGGACTCACAATCGTTTTGGCCACCTTTTCACGAATAGACTCTGCTAAAGCAAGAACATGTTCTTCAGATTTATCAACAGATAAAATGACAAACTCCTCGCCGCCATACCTAAATCCATATTCTCGTTTTCCAAGTTCCCCTTTAACCGTCTTAGCCAAACTCATTAATACCGCATCACCAACATCATGACCATAACGATCATTAATTTTTTTAAAATCATCAATATCAAATAAAATGATAGAATAATGACCTTTTTTTCTTTTTTTCAAAGCAAGATAAATTTTATCAAAGTATCGACGATTATATAGATTAGTAAGATGGTCCTTTCTATTTTGTGACACTAATCTAACAAATTTAAGAATACCGTAAATGATAATACTCCCTAATACCATAAAAATGCTCATATTGATTATTCTATATTGTATCGTTCTTTGTAAAATAAGGTCATTTTGATGAGACTGAATCGCATAAAAAATGTACTCATTTCCTATTCGATTTTGTTGAACGTCTGAAAAAGCAATTAATTTATCTGTCAACAGTTGATACTCATCTATGCGCCCTAACTCTTGATAAATAGCCAATAATTTGGCTATACTCTCTTTTTGAAATCCTAGAGACTCTCTTTTTTCAGATAACTCTAATAGTTCATGATATGTTTTAATTGCTTCATCATAATTTTCCTGATGATAATATAATTGACCTAACGTATTTAAATAATATAAATCTTTTTCAAATACGGTATAATTTTCATCTTGTTTAAATAATTCAGTCGCCTTTAGGAGGCTTTGATACGCATAATCTATATGCCCATAATAAATATCAACTTGTGCATAAATTAAATATCTTAATATCTCATACTCAATCGCAATTTCAGATTTAACCTTAGATTCATATTCTTTCATCAATCCAGTGTAAGCTATGACCTGTTCATAATCTTCCTGCATCAAACTGATTTGTGCCAAATTCTTATAAGCATATAATTTAAGATTATCACTTAAATCTGTATCCTTGACTACCATTTTTAATGCTTCTTGTATAACTTGTTTGGCTGCATCGTAATTTTCTAATATTTTAAAAACATTGCCAAGTTCTATTAAAATTTTCATTTTCGTTGCCTGGTCATGTTGCTGCTCTGCTAATTTAATTCCTTTTAATGCAGCATTAATTGCATCAGCATATTGATGACGTAAACAGTATAATGGTGTTTGTTTGGAAATCAAATACAGTAATGTTTCTTCATTTAACTTCTTTTCATACTTCAACACCTCTTCAAGCGTTTGTGTAGTAAAATGCTCACCTCTATCATTATTTATCGTTATCAATAACAACTCCCATACAGACTTAGCATGGTCATTATAATCTTCGATTTCAATATTATTAACACCAATCATGACATAATCTAAGGCTTGTTGATACCGCTTTGTATCCATCATTTGCTTCGCTAAATAGGTCGTCGTATATAATATTACAAAGGGATCTGTTTTTTCACTAATCAACTCAGTAACCTGATGATAATTCGCGATAGCGGACTCTTCATTACCTTCTACCTCATTCATATATCCCAAAGTGAAATAGTCCATTTCATCTTTACTTAATTTAACTTCTATCTTTTCCGAGTATTGTCTAAGTTGTTCTACGTCTAATACAACATTCTCTTTAATTGCTCGCTTAATAATCTCTAAATGATAATTCGTTTTTTCTCTTCCTATTATAAATAGAGTGATGATTCCAATGGATATAGCTAGTAAGAGAAATCCTAATTTCTTCTTAATATAGTCCACCTTCCCCTATCCCTAAAAAAATAACTATCTTTTCCATTGTTACACTTAATTTTACTATAAATCCCAACTATTTCAAAGTAAAGTTCTAACAATAAAAGCATCCTAGTTAATTAGGATGCTTCATCATTCTAAAAAATAATTAGATTTTTTTTACGAATTCAGATTTTAAACTCATTGCTCCAAATCCATCAATTTTACAGTCAATATCATGACCATTAGATGAATCATGAACTAAACGGATTCCTTTTACTTTAGTTCCTTGTTTAATCGCTGAAGAACTACCTTTTACCTTTAAATCTTTAATAACTGTTACAGTATCTCCATCCGATAAAACATTTCCGTTTGCATCACGAATCACGTTAGCTTCCGCTGCTTCAGCTTCTGCTTCTGGACTCCACTCATAAGCACACATTGGGCACACTAACATTCCTGCATCTTCATATGTATATTCTGAATTACATTTTGGGCAATTTGGTAACATAAAATCCATTCCTCCAGTTAATGTTGTAGCATCTGACTTTTCTTACAATAAAAAGCCAAATATATTCTTATATACTATCATATTCTGTACATATTGACAAACGGTGATTTGAACTGGAATCTGGTATCCTTCTCAATTAGTATGCGCCAAAAATTCGCTATTGATAGGGAACTTAAATGACCATTAAATCATTTTTAAATATTTACTAGAAATTCTTATAAAATAACTCTAGCAATCCCTTATAGCCGTCTGTTAAGTTATCTAGATTAATTTGCTGTATACCATTCGCTAGTGTATCACAAGTCGTATCATTTGCTACGTTATTCTCTCCAGTGGCAGAATAATTAACAACTGAAGTCAATGGAGTATTGCATCGTAATGTATTGGAGAATCCATTAACTAATATCCCTACATCATGAAATTGGCTTACCGTATTCTGTCTGGCATAATTTCTATTTCCCTGAATTAAAATCGCAGTATTATTTATATGTTCCACAACATTCTCTATAATTGAGCTATCGTTAGCTTTTAACATTATCCCATTCTTTGAATTAATCAATGTATTTTTAAATATAATTGAGTAATTTCCCTCGATCATTATTCCGATCTGATTAATGTTCGTAATCGTATTTAAACCAATAAAAAAACGACCTCTTTTCACTATAATACCATTAGATGAATTTTGAATAAGATTAGTATAAACAATATTTTTATCGGAATAAGTTGTGTTAATGTTAATGGCAAAGTTTCCATTACCGTCAAAGTAATTATTAGCTATAATATTTTCCCTAAAATCTCCGGGTCCCGCTAAAAAGCCACCTCTTCTATTTCCTTCTAAACTATTTTCATAAAATAAATTTTCTCTTCCAGACAATATAATCCCTTTATCTTGATTATTGTTTATCTGACATTGCCTTACAGTATTAAGATGCCCACTGATTTTAAATCCACTTCCTACATTACTATCAGATTTAACATGATGGAAGACATTCTTATCCCCAATTGATAAAATTCCTATTGTAAAGTTTTGAAAAGTCAAATTGGCTAATATAACCTCATTAGCATCAATAGTTATTCCGACTAACCCCTGATCAGTTCCATCAAGAATAACTTCTCCGTCACCAAAAATGGTAATATTGTCCACATTAATGAATAAATTCTCTCTATAAATCCCTGATTGAACTTGAATCTTATCTCCTGGACTAGCATTATTAATTGCTTCTTGAATAGTCATATCTGAGCCTGTAACCTCTATAGTTGCCATCACATTCCCTCCTTATAAACTTTTCCCTAGGACGAATTCAATACAGGTACAACACTTTCTCCTCAAATAGTTCGAATGAAAATTTCCCACCTAAACATTTTCATAGGCGTTGATGAATAAGCATCTACAAAATAAATAGGTATCTTTAATTCTGATTCAAGTTGTGAGTAACAAGCAACCCCTTCCCTCAATCACTATGTCGGTTTTAAAGATTTATAGATGATAGTTTTCATTTAATTGACTTAGCGCTTTGTACATTTCCATTTCTGAGAAATTTTATATTTTAATAGCGATGTAATAATGGATTTGGTGTTCTACAAATGATGATAAACAACCTTTACTTTAAATACGACTTGAAATAATCGTATCTATTGCCCATCACCATCAAAGGAGGATACTTGCTTCACACTATTCCTAAATCTTTTATGTTTTTCACTTCTTTAGAACGTTGATAAATCGACGTTCTAAAGTTAGTTTCTCATAATTTTCAAGGCTTTCCTGTTTATTTTAAACAACTTAAATCTTCTAACAAAATGCTCCATCATCAACGATAAATGGCATAAAATGAAATAATCCCTTTTAAAACTGTATTAAAAATCTGGTCTAGCGACTGAGTTAATGTTAAATAATATAGGGAAATGACTTCTTTGGATTTCTTCTCTGAACGATAATGAATTAAGTGTCTTTTCTTGCTTAATTCATCTGTGGACTCGCCTGATACATCTCCTGAGTGTTTCGTTTTAATTCAGGAGAAATCATTGAGTCATTTATCTCACTAAATATCTCATTTTCGAAAGCACCTCTATAGGGGTCCCCTCGAATGTCTTAAGATGTCTATAACTTATCAATAAATTTCCTTGTTAAGAATTTGGTGTGGTAACTCATTCTATAACAATAATCTTATTTATGAGTTTTTTTTATGTTGCACTTAATATTAAAATCTGTCCTATAGTATCCTATGTCTAAATTCAAAATTAGACACTCTGTATCAGATTAAATATTCTTAGTTCTTTATTGGAATACCCTTCATTAAAATAGCAAATAATATTAAATATGAAATAGAAAGAAGGTTATATTAATGCCTAATCAAGATTCAATTAAACTATTAAATGAATGTAATTCTGGAACTAAAATGGCAGTTGAGAGTTTAAATGAGGTTCTAGAAAAAGTTAAAAATGAGAACCTACGTAATACTTTAACTACTTCTCTTGAAGAACATAAAAAATTCGGTGACTTAACACACCAAAAACTAATGGAAGCTCACGATTCTGATAAAGAACCCAACCCTATTGCAAAAGCAATGTCTTGGATGAGTACAAATGTTAAACTACTAACAGGTGATGTTGATGAAAAAATAGCCGATATCGTAACAGATGGATGCAACATGGGAATTAAATCTATTGCTAAATATCTTAACCAATATCCCGCTGCAACAAGCGATATCAAAGATCTTGCTAATCAACTCATTAAAATAGAAGAAAAACTACTACATGAATTAAGACCTTACTTATAAAAAAGAGCTAGTAACTGTACTATAACGCAGCATACAAAAATAAAAACAGTCATTTTAAGATGACTGTTTTTATTTTTATAAAGTTTTATTTAATCTAAAGTTACTACCCTAAAGAGTTAATATCTAGTTTGATTTTTTCAATTTTCTCGTTAAGCAAATAATTGAGAATAACATCACGATAAAGGCGATAAATAAAGTTAATGGAAATAAATTCAATCCAAATAATTCAGCTATCAGACCAAAGAATGGTGGTGTTAGTATAGTAGCTGCATAACAAGCCGCTATTTGTGTTCCCATAACAGATTGAGAAAGATTTTTCCCAAAGTTTTCAGGTGTTAAATGAATTAGGTTTGGAAAAATAGGGCTAATCCCCAGTCCAATCAGAAATAATCCTAAAATTGAGCTTTCTAAAGATAAAGGTAATAGTAATAATAAAATTGCTAATATGGTAATAAATTGACCAATTTTTATTAACTTCCAGCTTGATAATTTATCGGCTAAAATTCCTGATAATAAACGTCCTAGTGTCATCCCAATATAATATATCATAATTACTTTTGCAGCATGATAAGAAGCCATTCCTTTTGCATTTACGAGAAATGTACTTGTCCAAACAGCACATAATGATTCCATTGCACCTAATCCAATAAACGCGCCCCATACCCAACGTACTGATGGAATTGTAACTAATTCAGATAGTTTCAAGGGATGAGTCTTTTCTTCCTGAACATGTACTGATTCTTTGACCCTATTCCAAAGAGGAAGTGATATGATACAAATCATTGAAATAGCTAACTGAAAATAGAAAACATTCTGATAGCCGTTACGCCAGTCAGATTGATTAGATAAGGCCATAGACATCAAATAAGGACTAAACGAAACTCCTATTCCGTAAAAACAGTGTAAGAAATTCATGTGTTTAGATGAATAATGAAGAGCAACATAGTTATTCATAGCAGCATCAATTGCACCTGCACCTAATCCAAGTGGAATAGCTGATAAACATAACCATAGCAAATTATTTGATAAAGAAAACCCTAGTAATGCAATAGCTGTCATGGATGTACTAACCGCTGCTACCTTCCCTGTCCCAAACTTATTGATTACTCTTGCGCTTAATAAGCTTGAAATAACCGTTCCTACTGAAATTAATAATGAAATACAACTAACAGTAGAAACAGGTAATCCAAACTCACGATAAATGGCTGGCCATGCTACCCCGAGTAATGAATCAGGAATTCCAAGTCCAATATAAGCAATATAAATAATAATTAATAATATTGTTGTCATCATTATGTCCTCCCTATTTTGCTACTATACAACAGATTAATATTTAAAAAAATAAAATAATTTAGGATACCCATTTCAACTTTAGCCAATTCTTACTATAATCCGTAAAGCTATCTTTACTTGTTGAGAAATTTATTTTTTCATCGGTCATTATTCTTTAATTTGAACATCTTGCCAATTATCTAAATTAGTTAAGATTTCAGGGACATCACCAGAAAAAGCTTGACCAGCTTCTTCATCATTCATTAATGTGTACCTAAACCAAGCTGTCATATAACCATCAGCATGAGTTAGCATTTGGTCATGCTCAACATTCTTTCGTCTTCCCATAATGGTAAGTTGTTCACTTTCTACTCTGTTATAATTATCTATTAAAGATAAAAGAGGTGCTATTAACTCAGCATCAGACTTTCCTGTAGCTGCTACTTTAAAATAAGGGATTTTTATTTTTGATACATCGTAGTCCCATTCAAGTGCTTGAGCGAGCTCTAAAGCTGTGGTACTTGCTGTATAGAGCGACGTAAATATGTTGCTATTATCAAAGCTTGTTATAGCATTAATTGCACCCACACCTCCTTGTGAATGCCCTGATATTCCAATATTACCTAAATCTATTTTGCCAAAAAAAATACTTTCGTTATCTTCATTTAAAGAAAGGATGTAGTTCAACATAATAGATGACGACTTACCACTTGCTGAATTTTTATCATCGTTTCCTACCACAATAAATCCCCACGAAGCCAAATGTTCAAATATTGCACCATACTTTGTATAGGGAACCCCTGTCCCATTTACTAACAAAACAACTGGATATGTTTTATCAGCCTTTTCCTCTAATTCTAACGGATACCATATTTTGTACTCCTTAAATAATTCTTCATTGCTATTAGCTTTAATAGACTCAACTTCATACTCCCCACGATTAGTATATTTCTTTTCAATCATGCCCACTGCATCAACTTGATTATAGTAGTTACTTTTAATCGGTCTTGAGCCTATGAACATAGCAATGATTAAAAAGACAACTATTAATAACAAGATAATTGTGACAACAATAAAAGTGTTTTTCATTAACCTAAAAACCATCGACAAACCTCCTTGACAATTCATTTATACATAGGTATCCTCTAACGGAGACAAATGTATCATCTACTAAAATAGAAAACAAGATATCTAGAAAAAATGAGACAAATTGGAGGTTTTGTATCACATGAAAAAAGAACAAAATAATTCATTTGTTAAAGAGCAAATTACTCATGCACTTTTAAGTTTAATGAAACATCACCCCTTTGAAGACATTACAATTACAGAGATTGTAAAACATGCACTGGTTAGTAGAGCTTCTTTTTATAGAAATTTTATAAATAAAGAAGATATTTTAAAACAACATTTGGTGAAATTAATTCAAGAATGGGGAACTGAGTTTGAGCAAAGTAAAAATCCTAATTTTGTCGAAAGTCTATTTGGTCATTATCTAAAATATGCTGAAACCTATCAATTACTTTATAAATGTGGCTTATCTTATTTAGTTTTAGATACGATTAAATCTGTATGTGGACCCAAGCCTGAACAAGAAAATATCCAGGCTTATACAAATGCATGGCTAGCTTGTGGCCAGTTTGGATGGATTGATGAATGGATCATAAGAGGAATGCAAGAATCTCCAATAGAGATGGCAAGATTAGTTGAATGGTCACAACAATCTAACAATAGTTCACCTATTAATTAAAAGAAAAAAGAGCTAGTTAACTAGCTCTTTTTTCTTATTTTTCATCACTCTGAACTTGAATCAATTGCTTAAATAACTGATGAACCCCCGTACTCGAAAGTCCTGAAAACATTCCCCCAAGAACAATATCAGGTGAAATTCCTTTATTAATCCAAACATTTAGTATCAACCCTAAAATAGCCATAATTAATGGAATATATTTATTCTGTACAAGAGTTAAACTATTTTTGATAACATACCCCACACACAAACAAATTCCTACAATGACAGGAATACAGTAAGTTTGTAAAAAAGATAAATCCATCTTTAATCTCCCTCATATTTTACTTAATTTTGTTTCTGTACTACCAGTTTATCTTGATAAGGAAACACTTTAACTTCAGAGGCATCTAAATTCTCGTCAAATAAATGAATAGCATTAATTTGATTATTATTATAAGTGTTATAGTAATAAACGCCTGTCTCTAAACACATACAACTAGTACACTGCGTTTTCAAATATTGTTGGTGGCAAGTAACAGCAGTTCCTTTGATAACAGCCACATTACTTAAAATATGAAAAGTACTTGTTATTAAAGCATCTTCTCCTTTTTCTACTCTAATATGATTTCTTAGAAAAGCTGCTTTTACAAAACGAGATGAAGATGAAACATCTCCTGGTAGTCCGATTCCCCCAAAACCTTCTGAGTCAAAACTTAACTCCTGATGTCCCCACTTCACCTTATGCGGATTCGTCACTTGTATATTCATATACCGATTTAAATTTATGAGATGCCAATCGAATGTTGGAGCATTAGTTAAAACTCCCACCTTATTATTATAAATTCGAAAATTCCCCTTCGTTTTTTCTATTACAATAGACTGTCCTGTACGATCAGTTACAATCCAATGAACATCTACTGATACCTCTTTCCCTTCAAGCGACTCATTAACTAGATTTACATTTTTTAATCCGTCTTTTACTTCCTCAAGAGATTGAAAATTTGCTAAAATCCAATAAACAAAATCATAAGGAGCCATATTTATTTTATCTTTATCCAATGCTTTACTCCATGAAGCATATTTAGGTAACTCTAATACAGCGCAAGCTAATCCCTTTTCATTCATCCCGTCAACTAATAAGACATGATTTTCAAACGTCGTAGACATTCCAACCATCGCGTATTTATTTTTCTTTTTTAGACTCATGATAGTATGAGTAAATGCATATGACCTCGGAATCAAAATAACAGCAACATCTAATAAAGCCACAATATCTAAATTTCTCCCTAATGCATGCAATCCATCTTGTGTCTTTAATGTAATAGCTGTACACATCTCTATCCTCTCCCTATATTCATTCAAAAAAAGAAGAAGCAACTTAAAAAGTACCTCTCCTTATCATATTATGAAAGCTATTAGTATTTTAGACTAACTGAAAAGTCAATTCAAAACCAAAGTCTAGCGAAAAATTATATTACCAGTGCGCAGGACGTGATAGCCAATTTGGAATTTTTGTCTGCTGATCTCCTTTGGCCACATTAATCTGGGATTGCGTTAAAAATAAACATTTATCAAGTTTAGCCCCCCTAATATCTGCATCTCTAAAATCTGCCGCAATAACATTAGCTCCACTTAAATCCTGATTCTTCAAATTAGCTGCAATTAATAATGCCCCTCTTAAATCCGAGTTAATTAGATTCTTTTTCGTTAAATTTTTTCCCATCAAATCTTTGCCAAGTTTCTCACCTGATAACGTTCCAATCTGACGAAGAATTTTATTGACCTCATCACGATATGATTCAATATCTAAAACTAATAATGAAGCGAGATCAAGATACGTTAACTGAACAATCTTCAGTCTCATCTCTTCAACTTCTTTCTTAAGTGAAATCGATACCTCTTGTAAGCTCGCATCTGTTAAATACCATAACATCTCATGTAACTGACGCATCACCACAAAGGCATCAAACATCTCAGTCTTAGATGATTGCTTCCAATCAATTCCCTTATACGTGACCTGTGCGACCTTTTGGCCCGCCCCAAAGCAATCATAAGCAGTGCATCCTTTTAAACCTTTATCACTTAACGACTCGTGAATTTTACAACTAAAGTCATCACTTAAATGAGAACACGGCTTCCCTGCAACCTTATCACTTGGAAAACCCTCAAACTTCGAAAAATATAGTGCCACACAACAAAGACCGAAACAATTTTTACAATCAATTTTTAAATCCTTAAATTTATCACACATCCTAAACAACTCCTTAATCCTCTCACATAACCTACTTTTATTTTAACGTGACCTAGTTATAAATCCTAGTACTTTAAGCAAAACTATAATGAACACCTAATCTGAAAGGATGATTTCAAATGACTGATAAATACGATTACGTCTTTAAATGGATTAAAAACGCAACAAAGCCAGAACGTCATATTGATGAAGTTGAAGCTTTTGCTAAAAAACACCCTGTATTATTTATGAAATACCACAAGTTATTTAATCCTATTGTAAATCATAGCGAAACCGACCCTGAATACATTGAAGCTAAAGAAAAACTCATTAAATTATTCTCGGAAAACGAAGAAGATTTTAAACCAGTCTTAGATGCAGTAAAAGAAAAATTTAGCGGAAAATATTTTTAATTAAGGAGCCTCAGACTAGAGGCTTTTTTGATGCCATGACATTCTTTTCACTTTTTTATCTCAGTCATTTCCCTTATGATGATACATATTAAAAACCAGGAGGAATGACCTTGAAGCTTACAAAAAAACATTTATCTTATTATAGCTTCGCTTTTATGACAGCTAGTTTACTACTAACACAAAAAAGTGATGTTTTAGCATCAAACATATACTTTTCAGAAGATTTTGAATCAAACTACGACCAGTGGGAAATCCAAAGAGGGGGCTTTAATATTATTTTAGATGAAACCAATACAATTGGACATACCTCTACTAATAGCGAAGGTCGTATCATGCGTGGCGATTTATCATGGACTGACTACAGTATTTCAGCAGATATGAAAGTTCTTGACTTCAATGGATCTAATCGTGCTTTTTTATGTGGCCGATACACAGACGGGAATAACTTCTATGGGGTAAGTCTAAGCAGCAAAAATGGATTAGAACTACGTAAGAAAGTAAATGGGGCTTCTTCGGTAATTGCCCAGGTAAGTACAGAAATTCAACAAAATACTTGGTATAACGTAACACTCGAAATGCAAGGTTCTATCTTAAAAGTATATTTAAATGGGAAACTGATGATAGAAGCAACTGATGATTCTTTAACAGCTGGTGCTGTAGGACTAGTCGCAAGCAAAGTTCAAGTCAACTATGACAATATTTTAGTAACTGATGTTGATAACACAGTAACACCAGATTCAACACCAAATCCTGATCCTTGTCCAATGCCACAACCAACGCCAGAACCTGAACCTACTAAAGATCCGACTCCTGAAGTAAAACCTGAAGCCAGTCAATCAAAGTATTCAGTAGCGGGATTTGCTGAGGGTGTAACTGGTGGAGGTGAATTAGATGAAACTAGCCCTTACTACATCAAAGTTACAAACGCTAAGGAATTAGGAGAAGCTCTTACTAAAAAGGCTTCAACCAAAGTCATTGAAATTATGAATGATATTGACCTGGGGTGGAATGTTATTGGACCAAGTGCTCAAGTCGCACCATTTACCTCTCATAACACTGCCTTAACTCACCCTATTTTAAAAGAAACAGGTGTCAGTAAGATTATGATTGATGGATTTGATGGTCTGACAATCTTCTCTAAAAACGGGGCCAAACTCACTCATGGAGCTTTAATCTTCAAACGTTCAAATAACATCGTCATTCGAAACATTGAATTCGATGAACTCTGGGAATGGGACGAATCAACAAAAGGAAAATATGATAAAAATGATTGGGATTACATCACACTAGAACAATCAAGTAACATCTGGATTGATCACTGTACATTTGGTAAAGCATACGATGGTGTCGTTGACTCTAAAAAAGGAACAACAGGACTAACTATTTCATACTCGAAATTCCTACCTGGTCGTGGTGAATTCTATGAAGCAATGTTTAAAGCAATGGAAGCTAACCAATCAGCCTATCCAATGTATCAATTCCTACGCTCTCAAAACCTAAGTCAAGAAACCATAATGGCCGTTGCGGCACCTCAAAAGAAAACCCATTTGATTGGAGCTACAGAAATGGCTACTGATAACAAGGACTTAGAGATTACAATGCACCACAACTACTACTTAGATTCACAGGATCGATTACCTAGACTTCGTGGTGGTAATGCACACGTCTATAATATCGTGATGGATTCACAAAATGCCTACAAAGCCTCTACTTTAATTCCATCATCAGTCGCTAAAGCCATTACTAACAAAGGCTATAGCTTCAATGTCACAAGTAATGGAGCCATCTCAACAGAAGGCGGTGCAGTCCTAGTAGAAAACTCAGCTATCCTAGGTATTAAATACCCATTACGAAATAACCAAAAAAGTGCCTCTAACTCATCTTACACAGGAAAAATCTTAGCCCTTGATACTATCTACGAGTATAAAGATATCTCCTATCGTGGAAACAGTACTGACCCTAACTCTCCATTATCACCTGAACCAGCAACAATTCTAAAATTCTCATGGAATGGATTTAATGAACTACCTTACAATTATACATTAGATGACATACAGAACTTATTATCTACCTTAAAAGAGACAGTGGGTTCAGGGATTATTGATTTAAATTGGATGAAAACTATCTATTAATGATTTTTTATTTAACTAATGTAGATTTACCCTAGTATTTTACTAGACACTAGAAAAATTGATTCAATAAAAAATGCTTTCGAATTTTTTTCGAAAGCATTTTTTTAAAATTATGATTATCAGTTATGAAGTAAAATAGTAACATATTTGATTTGTTCATACTTAAACTCTAATTTTTATATAACAATTCATCCATAATAATTAGAGAAATGAAAGGAGAGCCTAAGACATGGAACTGAATTTAAACCTCTACGAAACAATGGCTTTAGTTTCAATTATTTTTTATCTAGGAAAATATATCCGAAAGAAATTTTCGATTCTCTCTAAATACTGTATTCCACCATCAGTAGTAGGCGGATTTATTTTTTCATTAGTTACACTATTTTTATATCAAACTAACCTCGCAGCCATAAATTTAGATACATCCTTACAAAATCTATTCATGACAACATTCTTTACAAGTATCGGATTTACAGCAAGTTTTGCTTTATTAAAACAAGGCGGTAAAAAAGTGATTACTTTCTTACTTCTTGCCATTTTACTTGTCATCTTACAAAATATCGTTGGAGTATCTCTCGCAACTGCTTTTCGGTTATCTCCATTACTCGGCCTCGCAACTGGATCTATTCCAATGGTTGGAGGACATGGAACTGCCGGATCATTTGGTCCGATTCTTGAAGGACTTGGCGTTGAACGAGCAACAACCGTATCAGTTGCTTCAGCAACCTTTGGACTAATCATGGGAAGTATTCTCGGTGGATTAGTAGCAAGAAATTTAATACTTAAACATCATTTAAAAGCTGAAAAATCAAATCAAAAACCAGAAGAAGCGGGAGGATTTAACGAAGAAAATACAAACATTCTCTCACTAAAACACATGATGAATGGTGCGTGCTTACTATTCATTGCCATGGGATTAGGATCTATTGTTTCTAAATTCATTCAAATGACAAGTTTAACATTCCCCTCTTATATCGGAGCGATGCTTGTAGCGGCCCTTATTCGAAATATTGCCGATTTAAGAGGAAAAGAACTGGTTGAAAAAGAAATTGAAACAATTGGTAGCTTATCTCTCTCATTCTTTCTAACCATGGCGCTTATGGGACTGAAACTTTGGCAATTATTCGATTTAGCTTTACCACTTATCATCATGCTAATTGCTCAATCCATTCTGATTGCACTTTTTGCTTCCTTTATAACCTATAAAGTCATGGGGAAAAACTACGAAGCAGCTGTATTCGCCTCAGCCACATGCGGATTCGGAATGGGTGCAACCCCAAATGCTATTGCCAATATGGACGAATTAACAAATCGTTTTGGATTCACACCAACACCCTACTTTGTCGTCCCACTTGTTGGGGGACTCTTCATTGATTTTATCAACTCAGGTATCATTACCATCTTTATTAACTTATTCAGCTAAATTAAAGGTCTGTATCGATTCGATACAGACCTTTTTTATTATTTTTCAATATTTCCATATAAAAATGAACCAATACTCTCACCTTTTATTAGCTTAAAATATATTTTTCAATCCCTGATACAATGCCATCATTCGCTACTGTATCTGTCACCACATTAGCATATTTTTTAACCTCATCTGAAGCATTCCCCATGGCAATTCCACACCCAACAGTCTCTAACATCTCAATATCATTACTTCCATCACCAAAAGCATACGTGTTTTCAATCGAGATATTCAAATAATCTAATACCTTTAAAATTCCCGTCGCTTTATGATTTTCCTTTAAATAAATTTCAAGATGTGTAGGGTGCACACTGTGGCAGTATGTATATTCCTCATGATTTTTTAAAAATTCTATACAATACTCTAAATCTTCTGGCTTTGGACATAGCACCTCTATCTTAAACGCATTGACCTGATCCACCTCGTAATCTAACATAAAATAATCTTTTAAAATCCCATATTGCTCATAAAATGGCCAAATCTTCTCATAATTCTCATATGCGTAAACACATGTCTCATCTTCTAACACAAATTCAAGATTTTTATTCTCTAAATGTGAAACTAAATTCTTTAATATCCCATTATCTATTGCTTTACTATGAATCTTTTTTCCATCAACAATCACATGAGCTCCATTAGCTAGAATGTACCCATCAAAACCAAACTCACGAATCACTTTACTTAAAAAAGCATATGGTCTTCCTGTTGCAATAAAAACATAATGCCCCCGTCTTTGTAAATCACGTAATGACTGTTTTACACGAGATGAAATATCTTTTTTTCCATTATGACTATCAATTAAGGTTCCATCTATATCAAAAAAAATGACTTTTTTCATTAAACCGCCTCCTAAACCTACTATATTTTCTTCTCTTTCAAAGTTCAATAGAATAAACAAAGACTGGTTTAATGTTTTAAAACTTCCTGATTTTTTTTCATCATTTTGAAACTTTTTGGCACCATAAAGGCCTATCAGTGGAAAAACTAAGAGGCCTTTATAAAAAAATTAATCTTCATAATCAATTTCACGATCATCAATCGTATTCATGATTTCCTCGATATACCGTATATTCTCATCATAATCAACTTTGAAAATACAGCTGAAAAGTAAATCAAGCATATACTGCATCGCAATATGAGAAGAAAATTGAGAAATTCGATTTCTTAAGTTTTCGCGATCACTAATATATAAATAATGTTGAATCGACTGATACGGAATCTTATTTCCAAGACGACCAATTAAAATAATTTCAACCTTTTTATCCTTTAAAATATCAATAACAGATGGTAAAAAAGTTGCCTTCAAAGAATACGAAATAATAACTGCGACATGACGTTCATTCGATGAAACAGCCGTCATTCGCTGATCATAGGCTGACTTTGGGCACGTCACCTTACGTCCAATCGCACGCATTTTATCCTGGAAATTCTTTGCAACATTCATATTGTGACCATGCGTATAAATATCAATATAATCTGCTTCATAAAGTAATTTTACACACTCATTAAAATCCTCTAAATTAATCGATTGATATGTATCTTCGATCGTTGTTTCATATAAATTAAGCAATTTATTTGCAATCGTTTGATGATTATCAAGTGCTGTAAATGGAAAATTCACATCAATATGCGGGACCCCCTTGCTTTCCTCCACCAAATCTTTAGCAATCTTTACTTTAAGATCATTAAATCCTTCAAACCCAATCTTTTTACAAAAACGATGAATCGCTGACTTAGAAGCAAATGTTTTCTCTGAAAGAGACTGAATCGATGAGGTTTGAACTTCTTCCTTATTTCTTAATATATATTGCGCCAGCTGACTTTCTGTTGGCGTCAAATTCCCACAACACTTAATCATCTTCTCAAACGTCATAATAACCTCCTAAATTTATAATCTGACCTAATCATATAACAAAAAACATAAGATAACATCCCTTATAAATAGGTAATAGCATAAAAAATTATTAATGATGAATCATAATGATATCCCTAAATTAGCGAGGTGACCTTATGAATGAATCATCATCTAATGATAAAGGCGATAACGTCATCGTTATAGCAGCCGTTTTCTTACTCGGTACTTTTATTACTTTCTTAAATAGCACCTTCATGAACGTTGCACTGCCTGATATCATGAAAGAATTAAACGTCAGTGTCTCAACTGTTCAATGGCTCAGTACAGGATACATGCTTGCTCTAGGAATCGTTATTCCTTTTACAGCCTTTCTTATTAACCGATTTAAAACTAAAACACTATTTTTAACTTCAATGTCCCTCTTTACCATTGGAACCATAATTGGAGCTTTTGCCACAAACTTTGAAGTGCTATTAACCGCTAGATTTATACAAGGTTTAGCAGGAGGTGTTACCGTCCCCCTAATGCAAACCGTATTTATGCTAATCTTTCCCATAAAAAGCCGTGGATTTGCCATGGGAATCGTCGGAATCGTCCTTGCTTTTGCCCCTGCAGTTGGCCCAACACTATCAGGCTGGATTATCAATAGCTATCCTTGGAGATATCTCTTTTATATTCCAATTCCATTCGCGATCATCGATATTATCCTCGCCTTCTTCTTACTAAAAAATGTAACGGGTGGTAAAAATGTATCCATGGATTTTTTCTCATTTATAGCCTCTACAATAGGATTTGGAGCTCTACTATACGGATTCAGTAATGCTGGAAACTATGATTGGACGGATAAATTAGTTTACCTTCCACTATTAATAGGTGCTTTATTCTTAATATTATTTATTTGGCGTCAATTAACAATGAAAGACCCCATCCTAAACTTAACTGTCTTTAAAAGCAAAACCTTTATCTTCTCTACTATTATTGTCATGATTACTTATGCAGGACTCATTTCATCCGAATTGATCTTACCCATGTACCTAGAAAATATCAAAGGATACTCCGCTTTTGACACAGGACTTGCCCTTATGCCAGGTGCTATCATCATGGGAGTTATGAACCCGATTACCGGAAAAATATTCGATAAATACGGCGCTCGCTATCTAGCATTAATCGGACTGACTATCCTAACACTTGGAACATTTGGACTCTCATTCTTAACTCCAGATACAACCAAAACATATGTGATCGTTGTCTACGCATTAAGAATGCTAGGAATTGCCATGCTTACAATGCCATTAACAACGTCAGGATTAAACTCATTACATCGTGATTTATATGCGCATGGTAATGCTGCTAATAATACATTACGTCAAGTAGCAGGTTCTATCGGAACCTCAATCATCATTACCATCATGAGTAAAGCCAGTTTGACTTCATCTTCAACAAATCCACTTGAATCGCAAGTATACGGTATGAATATTGCTTTTGCATCCATTGGTGCTTTAACATTTATCGGATTAATCATTGCTTTCTTCGTGGTCAAAAAGAAAGAGGTCATTGTAACAGATTAAATTAAAAAAGCTATCTCACGTGAGATAGCTTTTTTAATTTATCCTTGCTACAACCCTCGTTAATGAAGCCTCAGCGCGAATATTTAACGGAAAAGCCATGACTTCAAACCTCTTAACTCCCTCTAATTTTTTTAAATTTCGAAGATTTTCAATAATTAAAATATCATTTTCTAATAATTTATGATGCACTTTAAACGGATACTGATCGGGTGATGGCATATCGATTCCTATTAATTTAACACCTCGGTCTACGAAAAATTGTGCTAATTTTTCATCAACGATTGGATGATTTTCAAAATATTTATCTGTTCCAAAAAACTCATCATATCCCGTATATAACAATACAATGTCACCTTCTTGAACTTTATCCAAATACTCATCCTTTAGTTTAATAATTTCTTCATTTCGAACATCTAATAAACAGCCATTTCCAATAAATTTTTCAACAGGATAATCGCAAATAAAACGATCTTTATTTAGTAGATGACTTGGTGCATCAATATGAGTTCCAACGTGCATTCCTGTTTCTAATTTTGTATCATTGTAATAATCGCGATTTAAAAATCGATGACGATACAATTTGAGCTCGTCATCCCCTGGATAAACCGCCATTTGATGTTCAATTTCATAACTTAAATCAATATACTTTGTCAAAATTTCTTCCTCCTCTTTAAAAATAATTCTTCTTTTGATAAAGTTAGTTCATATCACATAAACTATCATTAATAGCCTCTTTAAGCTAATCCGAAAGGAGATTACCATGTTTCAATTTTTTTCTATCTTAATCCATCTTATCAACTTAGTCACCATCATGTATATGGTTTTTAAAGAAAAACGATCTGCAAATAGTATTATTGCTTGGACATTAATTTTATATATCGCTCCTCTACTTGGATTTATCGTCTTTTTAATGATCGGTCGACGAATCAATAACTCTAAAATATTTAATGTAAAAGAATCAGAACTCAAAATCTTTGAAAAATATAAACAACAAGTAGCACAAACAAACATCTCAGATTTGCCTGCCTCTAATATGATTATGGCAATCGAAAATCTCGAATACTGTCCATTTAGAAACGATAACGAAGTCGAATTATTTTCTGACGGTCAACAATTTTTCGATTCTCTACTCGAAAACCTAAAAAAAGCTCAAAAAAGTATCAACATCCAGTTTTACATCTTTAGACGAGACGAAATCGGAAATAAAATCCTCGATATCTTAATCGAAAAAGCCAAATCCGGCGTCGAAGTTCGATTCCTTTATGACTCAGTTGGAAGCCGCTCCCTCACTAAAGAAAAACTTCGAGATTTAATTGCTGTTGGAGGGAAAGTTGGTGAATTTTTCCCAGCCTGGCTACGCTTGATTAATATAAACATGAACTTTAGAAATCATCGTAAAATTGTTGTCATTGATCGTCGTATTGGATACATTGGTGGTTTCAATGTTGGGGATGAATACTTAGGAAAAGACGCTAAATTTGGATACTGGCGAGACACTCATATAAAATTTACAGGATCTTCTGTAAAAGATTTAAATTTACGCTTTTTAGCAGACTGGCGATATGCGACCAAAGAAGATATTTCCCTTCATCCAGTCTTGCCTGATTTAACGCAAAATAATCAAAATATTGGAATGCAAATCGTATCCAGTGGACCAAATACAGGAAATAAGCATGAAATTAAGCTATCTTACTTAAAAATGATTCAACGTGCTAAAAAATATATTTACATTCAATCTCCTTACTTAATTATCGATAAAAGTATTGCAGATAGCCTAAAATTAGCCGCAATCTCAGGTGTAGATGTAAGAGTGATGATTCCTGGGAAAGGTGATCATCCATTCGTTTACTGGGCAAATCTTGGATATGCTGGAGAAGTATTAAATTACGGCGTAAAAATCTATCATTACGATAAAGATGCCTTCCTACATGCTAAAACAGTGGTTATCGACGACGAAGTTTGCTCCGTTGGAACTGCAAATATGGATACAAGAAGCTTTGAGTTAAACTTTGAAGTCAATGCTATCATTTACTCAGAAGAGATTGCTAAACAACAAAAAAATCAGTTTGAAGCCGATATCTTAAAATCAACAGAATTAACCTTAACTGACTACAAAAATAGAAGCACTATTGTAAAAATAAAAGAATCTCTCTCAAGACTATTTTCAGGAGTCCTTTAACATAAAAAAATCTCGTAGATCCTCATTCTACGAGATTTTTTTATCATTTAAGCATGTGATAACGTTGGAAACATAAGCTTTTTCTTTTCTATCTCTTTTAAATCTTTACCTAAAATAAACAAGGTACAGTCATCTTCCTCAACTTCTTTAACTTCATATCCTGAAGATTTAACAGGCGTAAATCCAAGTCTAACTTCTTGAATTTCACTTCCAAAAGCATGAATGATAGACTCTAAATTAACTTCATGCTTAGTAACTATTTGATGAATAAAAAGTTTTTCTTTTTCAACATTTGCAAGAATATATGCCTCTTCTTTTGCCAAATAATAGACAGGTTGCCCAAATAACAAATAAAAAGCAATCAATCCCCAATTATCTGTTGTAAAACGTTCATTAATCGTACTATTTTTTACAATATTTAAAAAACAATCACGATTTGATTGAATTGACATATCGATTTGTTCAACTTCTTGACTAGAGGTTGAACAAATACTTTTTATATATTGATATTCTTTACTTTCAACAAAACCAAATTTCGGGTAAAAATGAATGACACTATCATTTCCAAACAAATAGATGCCATCTACTTTGTGCTGATATTCCTTAATCACATGCTCCATCAGATAACGGCAAAGACCCTGTCTACGATAATTTTCATCCGTCATAACCGTTCCCAGCTGAATGTAGTGCTTTTTGACACCATCAAGCATAAAATCCATTAAATTAACCGAAACATTTGCGATTATCTGATTATTGTTAACTAAGGAATAAGGTATATATTTTTCTGTCCAAAAACCATTATTTTGCCATTCTATAAAATTAAATCCAAAGGTTTTCTCGGTTAACTCATTAAAACTTTTAACGAGTTTTTCATCATCTTTATAATTTTCCACTAATTTATATTGCATAACCATCCCCTCCTATCATCATCTTAATTCCAATCTCTTTGTACCGCTACCTAAAAATTAAATCTTAATAAAGAATGAGCATTAATGTCTTCTTTTAACTATTATATTGCCAATTCCAATCTCCATGATAAATCATTCGCTTATTCATTCCTCCATCAATCGTAATCGTTTCTCCTGTCATAAATGTCTGATTAGTTAAATAGATTACCATACTCGAAATATCTTTTGGGTTGCCAACTTTTCCTGCTGGAATGGCCATCTCATCCGTTTTACTATACGTCACTTCATCCATCACATTAATCCAACCAGGGGCAATACAATTTACTAATACATCTGGTCCTAAAGAAATAGCTAAAGCGTGAGTTAACGCCACAATTCCTCCTTTTGCACTGGCATAGGCCTCTGTATCCGGCTCCGATTGAAAGGCTCTTGAAGAAGCAATATTAATAATATGACCTCGATTCTTTTTAAGCTCTTCCTTACACAAACGACTTAGTTCATAAGGGGCCTTTAACCCCACTGCTAACACATAATCAAAGCCGTCATAATCTAAATCAGATAAAATTCCATTATTTCCACGACAGGCATTATTAACTAACACATCTATTCGACCTAATTTCTTTATTGCAAACTCTACGAACTCCCTCAAAGTTGCTGAATTTGCCACATCACCATAAAAATAAATTTGGATGACTTTTTTCAAATTCACATGATTTTTCCTCATCAATATCTATAAAACAAACAAAATCACCTAATGATAAAAAATCCAAACAAATCTGCTTTCCAATACCATGAGCGCCACCCGTTACTAAAACGCCTCTAGCCATAACCATAACCTCCTAATTTCTATATCTCATTATACTTTACCTCATATTACACTCATTAATAACACTTTCCTTAATAAGATAATGAGGCCTATAACTAAAAATCATCATTCATCAACTCTATCTCAATATAAAAACAGTCTTAAACATTTAACTCAATGAATAAGACTGTTTGATGTAATCATAATTAACCTTCTAATAAACTTTTGATTCCATTTCCACTTAAAACTAAAATATCGCCTTCTTCTAACACAGTCGCACCTTTTGGAACTAATATTTTATCTCCACGCTTTATCATTACAATCAAGATTTCTTCCGGAATATTTGCATCCATAATTGTTTTATTCAGCCACGGACTGTCTTTTTTGATTGTAACCTCTAATAAATCTGTATTAATGTCTCCTGTATAATCTGTGAAAGTCTTCAATACTTGGTGTTCATCTTCCGTTTCAACTAATCCTAGCAAAGTAGCCACTTTAGGGATAAGTGTTCCTTGAATCGAAACAGAAAATAAAGCAATGAAAAAGATAATATGGAAGATATCATTTTCTATCATAACTCCAAAAGTTATAGCAATAATCGCAAAGACAACCGATGCTGCCCCCCTTAATCCTACCCACGAGATAAACAACTTTTCCTTCATTGTAAATTTAAAAGGGCTAAGAATGGTAAACGTGGCTAATGGACGAGCAACTAATATCATAAACAACGAAATAGCAACTGCCTTCCCACTCACATACGGTAATTTAGATGGAAAAGACAATAAACCTAACATAAAAAATAATGCAATTTGCATAATCCAAGAGATTCCATCAAAAAAGTGAAACATACTTTTCTTACGAGGAATAACACTATTCCCAATAATTATTCCGGCTATATAGACGCTTAAATATCCATTTCCACCTAGATACTCACTTAATGCATACGAAAGAATGGCGATTGCTGTAACAAAAATGGTATAAAAACCTTCTATCTCAAACTTCGATCGTCGTAATAGATAAACCGTTCCCTTCGCACTAATAACTCCGATAATTCCACCTATTAAAACTTGTGTTAAAACACTACCTAATACCGTTCCAATGGTAAGGCTACTAGAACTTTTCATCATCGTAAGAATCAAAACTGTCATCATGTACGCTATTGGGTCATTACTTCCACTTTCAATTTCTAAAAGTGAGGCTAAAGATCCCTTTAAATTTAAACGTTGCGCCCTCAATACAGCAAAGACCGATGCCGCGTCAGTAGAAGAAACCACAGCACCAATTAATAAGCCTTCTAATAACGTTGTTTTTATAACAAAATGACAAAACAAACCGGTCAACCCCGCAGTCATCATGACTCCGAGTGTAGACATCATGATAGATGGGACAGCTACCGGTTTAGCCATCTTCCACTTGGTTCCGAATCCTCCATAAAACATAATAAAAACTAATGCCAAAGAACATAACTGACTCGTTAATTCATAATCATCAAAATAAATTCCAACAGGTCCATCTGATCCAAATAGCATCCCGAGTACCATAAATATAAGTAGCATCGGCACCCCAAACTTATACAATACTTTACTCGAAGTGATACAGATAATTAATACAATCCCACTAATTATCATTAATTCAGTCATAAATTCCCCCCTATATTAAATCATTAGATTCCGATAATCCTATCAATTTAATTTTACAACATTAAAGGATAAATTTTCTACTTAATCTTTATTTATCCATTTATAATCAAAAAACTAGACTCAAAATCTGAATCTAGTCTCATTATATATTTATTTTTTTCCTAGAAAATTTATGATAACGAAAACTATATTTTTAAACCTTATCTTGCGTCGGCATAAATAAAGGTGCTGGGAACCAGGAATGGATCAAATGATTGAATAACTCATCATCGACCAAATGCTGTCCAAAAGGTGAAAAGAATAGCTGCATCGCCTCAATATGGCTAAGCAACACATCACACTCTCCCTCAAACTTACTAACCGTTACCTCTCCATTTTCTACCGAAATGACAAACATACCGTAATCTAAAACTTCAAAACTTAACACCCCATCGATCAAATCAGCATAACTGGCTTTAAAATGTAACAACTGTGCAATAATCTCTTCATAATTCAACACATTAAACTGATAAGCGTGATGGAGCGTGACATCTTCTGCAACCTGAGTTAACTGTTTTATCTTTTGTTTCTCCCAAACAGGCAACTCAAAATTCACGAAATCCGCCTTATTGTTATGAATATAAGTTGCTAAAACACGAATATAATCCTCATCATTCTTAACAACTAACTCACTAATATAAGTATTTTCTTTGTTCACAACAACATAACCAATAAAATGATTACACTCATAAACAAAATAAACATTAAAATCCCAAGACCTTAACCAATCTAAAAAAACTGATTTTTCTCGAGTAACCTTAAACTGTGCTTTATTATAAAGCTCGTAGGCCTGTTCTATATCATCAGTTACTCCCTTAAAAATAAGATTTTCATTAACATAATGATTTAGTCTATATTTAATATTTTCATTATTTAACGTAAAAGAAAGTTTTTGCCCACAAGGCGTATATCCAAAATGTTCATAACGTTGTCTTTTTCCCCCTAAACAACTCAAATGGAATCCTTGTTCTTTCATATCTCCTAACGCCATATTCATTAACTGCTTCATATACCCACATCCTCGTGAATAAGGATGAACAGACACCGTACCGATACCAAAAACCTTTAACGTCTGACCTAAAACACTAAGCTCCATCGGAAATGCCCCTACTAAAGCCTTTATCTTTCCATTTTCCTTTACAAGATAGTGATATTCCATCATCTGATAATCTTTCTTATATAACTTAGGTAACAAACTTGGAAAATCAGTCTTGCCTCCATCATGACTAAATACATAGTTTGCAAAATCAACTACCTCATCAAAATCAGCTTCTGCTGCCTTTAAAAATTCAACCTTCATATTTACCCCCTATTTTCTATTTTTCCACTCCTTATATTCTTCCGGCATACACTTCGCACACGGTCTATAACCAGCCTTGATGGCAATCTCCTCATTTGCAAAAAATACTCTATGCTGTACATACTGTCCTTTTTCAATATATCTAGCTGCAGATTTACAATCTAATCGACCATATATTTTCAATCTTTTATGACCACCAAAGTTTCCCGGCACCTTACTTTCATATTCTTTTCCGCTAGAATCTACTAATCGATATATCTTTTCCATTGCATTTACGCCCCTTTATATATGTGAACATATACATACCTACTTGTGATACGGTTCATTATTATTAATACGGTACGTGCGATAAATTTGCTCAAGTAAAATTAATTTAAATAACTGATGTGGGAAAGTCATTTTTGAAAAACAAAGTTTGTAATTGGCACGTTTTTTAACATCATCTGATAATCCAAGAGATCCTCCGATAATAAACGCCACATTGCTATCACCACTTAGAGCTAAATTACTTAACTGTTTCGCAAATTGCTCAGAAGTCTTCATTTCTCCTTGTAAATCCATCGCAATTACATACATATTATCTTTAATCTTAGAAAGAATTTGCTTTCCTTCCTTATCCTTAATCAATTCCATCTCGCGCTCTGACGCATTATCAGGTGTTTTCTCATCTGGAACCTCAATCATCGTTAATTTACAATAACGTGATAAACGTTTAGAAAACTCATCAATTCCAAGTTTAATATACTTTTCCTTAATCTTTCCGACTGAAATAATCGTGATGTTCATATCATATCCTCCAATTCATAAAGAAATTCCCTGATTAACAGGGAATTTTATACGTTAAATCCTATTCGAAATCTTCCTCATCAGCCATCATTCCTTCGATAATTTTATAAACCGCTGAATGATTACAAAACTGACATTTTTCAGGTAACTCAACTTCCACTAAAATAGGTAATTTACCGTATTCATCTAAATAACGATCCATTGCTTCTTCAACATGCTCTAAACAAGTATACATTTATTATTCCTCCTTATAATTTAATCACCTTTGATGGATTCATCGGATAAGTCATATGTAAATTTAATTTATTCATATCAACATTTTCTTCTTTTAAAATATGGCGTACCGTCATTTCTGCCAAATCTGGTAAATTTGCATCCTGACTTAAATGTGCTAAATAAATATGTCTTGTTTTATCTCCGATTAACTGACTTAAAGCATAAGCAGAATCTTCATTCGATAAATGGCCACAATCATCCAAAATACGTTGCTTTAACGACCACGGACGATTACACATCTGTAACATCTCCACATTATGATTCGTTTCCATAATATAAGCATCTGCATTATGTAAAGTCTTTAAAATATCACCTGTAATATACCCTGTATCAGTAATATAAACTAGTACTTTTTCATCCTTTTTAATCATATATCCAACAGGATCAACAGCATCGTGAGATGTTCTAAATGGCATAATCATTAAATCATCAAATTCAGCCCATTCATTCTTCTCTAAAATCGTCGTTTTCTCAACACCTGGCTTAATAATCGCCTTGCGATGCATCTCATCAATTGTTTTAGCTGTTGCACAAACATTTAACTTCCATTTACGTGTACAAACACCAACACCTTTAATATGATCCCCATGCTCATGTGTAATAAAGATATGCTTAATTTTATTTTCGTCAAATCCACTTTTTTTAATCAATTCTTGTAATTTTTTTAATGATAAACCATTATCTATTAATATTGCTGTATTTTCTGTTTCAATAATCGTCGCATTTCCGACACTTCCGCTCGATAATACACATATTCTCATCATATCACCTTTTTCTCTAAAGAAACCTATATCTTAACCTTGATATTTATCTGATTATTCATTTTAACATGATTTATAACTTCTAATCCAGTGGTAACACATAGAAGCACTCAAAAATAAAAAAAAGTAAGTAGGCTATTGAAAGCCTACCTACTTTTTTTAATAAAAACTCATTGGATTAGGTGCATAACTCGGTTGGGATCCAGTATTGGTCCGTATCTCAAAATGAAGATGAGGACCTGTACTATTCCCCGTATTACCAGCCTTTCCAATTAATTGCCCTCCTGCCACAACTTGTCCAACAGATACATCAACCTTACTTAAATGAGCATAGCGAGTATAATATCCATTGTTATGATTAATCAAAATACTATATCCATAAGCCCCGTTCCAGCCAGCTTGAACGATAACCCCATTATCAGCTGCATAAACAGGCTGTCCCACATAAGCCGAAATATCTAAAGCATAATGACCACTATAGCATAAATAAGCACAGCTAATCGTATATCGTGATGTTGGCCATTTCCAATCCTTTGTCCCACGACTCGGAATTTCCTTCGTTCCCTTTACAACAATACGATTTTGAGCCTCATTTAGTACTTTTTCACTCAACTTTTCTTGAGAAACCTGTTCTCCATTAATATAGGACTCCTTGTAAGATGTCAGCTTAATACCATTATACCCTTCCTGCTCTGTATATGTTTCCCCCACAGGAAGATTTGGATCCTCTATCGTCTCAGTTATATACTCAATCACTTCTTGCTTTACAACTTCTTTTTCAACCTGAATTTGGACGGATTGCATCATCGGCGTAACATTAAATTTTTGCCCAACATAAGGTATCGCCTGGTTACTTAAAACACGATAATTTAATAATTTGAAATCATTATATTTCAAATCATTTAATGATGCCAAAGTTTCAATTGTACTATCATTTTCTAAAATACCTACTTTAACAGGATCTTTTTCGCCAGTTAAAATCAGATTTCCAATCTCCTGTTTAGTAACTAAATCATCAATATTACAAATAGAACTAGAATACTCAACACTTGGACTAAATTTAATTCCAATAACCTGTTCTCCTTCAGTCATCAGAGGTTCAATCTTTAAATTTGTATCCTTTACACGCTTTAAATCAGATTCAGAAATATATAACTGAAATAATGATTCAATCTCTTTTTCAACTTCAGTAACATCCTTTACGCACATATTAGCTGAACCAACTTTAACATAATATCCTTTTGTTTTAAACTTAACATTTTCATCAATATAATTGATGACTTCCTCATCTTTCGGAATATGCGGAATATATGTTACCTCTTGTTCAATTCGAACATTATCAGGAATAATTAAATCCTCTAATTTATAGTGATTTAGATAAGATTCAATCTTCTTTTCCTCATATTCTTCATATATTGCAATATCACTTAAAACACCTATCATCTGATCATTAACATAAACCCGATAAATAATCTGGCTTATATCCCCCGCATATGCAGATATAAGTGGTATAAAGCACAATATGATAAGAATAATACTCATTCCCCGTTTTTTCATCTTATCACTCTCATCTTCAGTTGGTATATTATACTAATATTTTACTTTAATCTAATCTCACTGTCAAAACACTTTCATGTCTAATAATGCGTTTATACAAATTAAAAAGGAGTACTATACAGTACTCCTCTGACTAAGATACAAATTATTTAATTACTTCTGCATTACGCATATATGGGCGTAAAACTTCTGGAATCACAATTGTTCCATCAGCTTGTTGGTAATTTTCAATAATTGCTGCAACAGTACGTCCAATAGCAAGACCAGAACCATTTAACGTATGAACGAACTCAGGTTTAGCTTTAGCATCACGACGGAATTTAATATTTGCGCGACGTGCTTGGAAATCTTCAAAGTTAGAACAAGAAGAAATCTCTTTATATGCATTATAAGATGGTAACCATACTTCGATATCATATGTCTTAGCAGCAGAGAATCCGATATCTCCAGTACATAATTCGATAACACGGTAAGGTAACCCTAATAACTGTAATACTTTTTCAGCATTAGCAGTTAAACTTTCTAATTCTTGATAAGAATCTTCAGGTTTAACGAATTTCACTAATTCAACTTTATTGAATTGATGTTGACGGATAATACCACGAGTATCACGTCCAGCAGAACCTGCCTCAGCACGGAAACATGGGCTATAAGCTGTATATTTAATTGGTAATTGATCAGCACTTAAAATTTCATCACGATGTAAGTTAGTAACTGGTACTTCAGCAGTTGGAATTAAGAAATAATCACTATCTACTAATTTAAATGCATCATCTTCGAACTTTGGTAATTGCCCTGTTCCAGTCATACTTGCACGATTAACAATAACTGGAGGTAGAATTTCAGTATATCCATGATCACCAGTATGTAAATCTAACATAAAGCTAATTAAAGCACGCTCTAAACGAGCTCCTAATCCTTTATAAACTGCAAAACGGCTACCAGTGATTTTTCCTGCACGTTCAAAATCAATGATATCTAAGTCAGTTACTAAATCCCAGTGAGCTTTTGGTTCAAAATCAAATTTAGTTGGTTCTCCATATTTACGGATTTCAACATTATCATTTTCATCCTTACCTACAGCTATTGTTCCACATGGAACATTTGGAGTTCCTAATAAAATATTTTTAATTTCTTCATCAATCACACGTAATTGCTCATCTAATTGTTTAACTGTCTCACCAACACCATCCATTTGGCTTAATAATTCAGTTACATCCTTTTTTTCACGTTTATATTGACCAATTAATTTTGAAGTTTCATTACGTTTAGACTTTAATTGTTCAACTTCTAAGATGATTTCTTTACGTTTTTCATCTAATTCAGCAATTTTATTTAAATAGCTAAAATCACCACCACGTGTTTCGAGACGTTTAATTGTACCTTGTAAATCTTCACGTACTAATTTTAAATCTAACATGTCAATTCCTCCTAATATGATTTAGCATCAATTCAATCATCAACATCCCATTTCAGTTCAAAGATTTAAAAGAAAATAAAAAAATCTCGTCCCTGAATTAGGGACGAGATTAACCCGCGTTGCCACCCTAGTTGCCTCTTGTTCCACGTGGAACAATTTAGAGACCCCTTACAAAGATAACGGTTATACCGTGAATAAATACTCATCAATGACTTTCTTCATTCCGCTCCTAGGTTGATTCTTAATCTCCTATACATCAGTTTACACCAACCACTGACTCTCTATGCTATAGAAAGAAAATTACTAATCCTAATCAATGCTTTATTATTTACTTGTAATATAACACTATACATTTTTTTTGTCAATATTATATCAGAAGCAGTAGTTTTTTACATTTAATACTGCTTCTATAGGTTTATCTATTGATATGAATTCTGACATCACATATGTACATTAGTTTATATTATTATGTCTCATTAAATTTAATTATATGCGCATAAGACCTATTGTTTATTCTTTTTCTTCTAATAAAATTTCTGAAGCTTCGGTATTTTCAACCTTTTCAGTTGCTAATTCCTCTGTATGCTCTTCTTCATGTTCAACAAGTGCCACACTTGATACAAATTGATCATCAGTTAATCGAATTAACGTTACCCCTTGTGTTGCACGTCCTGTTTGTGAAATTTGGCTAATCGGTGTACGAATAATAATACCTTTATTCGTTACAATTAATAAATCTTCTTCACCTGTTACAGTTTTCATTGCAACTAATGAACCATTTTTATCTGTAATATTAATTGTTTTAACACCTTTTCCACCACGGCTAGTTTTACGATATTCACTAATTGGAGTACGTTTTCCAAATCCTTTTTCAGAAACAATTAAAATTTCTTGATCCTCAGTTACGATTTCCATTCCAACTGCAACTTCTCCCTCTTCAAGGTTAATTCCTCGAACTCCGGCAGCTGTACGTCCCATTGAACGAACTTGATCTTCCTCAAACCATACTAATTTACCACCACTTGATGCGATAACAATATCATTTGAACCAGTTGTTTTTCTGACTCCAATTAACTCATCATCTTCACGCAATGATAAAGCAATTAAACCATTTGTTCTAATATTACCAAATGCTGATAACGTTGTACGTTTAACGACTCCGGTACGAGTTGCAAAGAATAAGAACTCATTCTCATTGAACTCTTTAACTGGAATAATCGCACTAATTTCCTCATCTTGTGCAATTTCAATAATATTGACAATCGGTAATCCTTTAGCTGTTCTACCATATTCTGGAATAGTATAAGCTTTCTTCTGATATACCTTACCTTTATTCGTGAAGAATAATAAATAATCATGCGTAGAAGTTGATAGCAACTCTTTTACATAATCATCATCATGAGTTCCCATACCTTGGACACCACGTCCTCCACGGTTTTGAGAACGATATGTTGAGATAGGTTGGCGTTTAATATATCCATTATTCGTTAATGTGATAATGACTTGTTCTTCTGGAATTAAATCTTCATCCTCAATATCAAAATCAGAACCACGAACAATCTCAGTACGACGATCATCACCATGCTTAATCATTACTTCTGTTAACTCATCGCGGATAATACCATGTACACGATACTCATTAGCTAAAATATCTTTTAAATCAGCAATTAAAGTCACTAAATTTTGATATTCATCCTCAATTTTGTCACGTTCTAAACCTGTTAAACGACGTAAACGCATCTCAAGAATTGCTTTACCTTGACGTTCAGAGAATGAGAATTCTGAAATTAAGTTATTTAATGCTTCCTCATCATTTGAAGAACCACGAATAATTGCAATAATACGATCAATATGATCAAGCGCAATACGGAATCCTTCTAAAATATGAGCACGATCTTCTGCTTTATTTAAATCAAATTGCGTACGGCGTACAATAACTTCTACCTGATGTTTGATATACGCTGCAATAATCTCTTTTAAGTTTAATACTTTAGGTTGCCCATCTTGAAGAGCTAACATATTAATTCCGTAAGAAACTTGTAATTGAGTTAATTTGAATAAGTTATTTAACATAACCTGTGGATTAACATCCTTACGCAATTCAATAACAATTCGAGTTCCTTCACGGTTAGACTCATTACGTAAATCTGTAATTCCATCTAAACGTTTCTCCTTAACTAACTCAGCAATTTTTTCAATTAAACGTTCACGGTTAACTTGGTAAGGAATTTCAGTTACTAAAATTGAATATTTCCCACCATGACCTTCGATAATTTCACATTTTGAACGCATCATAATTGAACCATTACCAGTTTCATAAGCGTTACGGATACCTTTAGTCCCTAAAATTAAAGCCCCTGTTGGTAAATCCGGCCCTTTAATATGTTCCATTAATCCTAAAACATCGATTTCTGGATTCTCCATATAAGCTAAACAGGCGTTAATCACCTCTGTTAAGTTATGTGGAGGAATATTGGTAGCCATACCTACTGCAATCCCAGTTGTACCATTAACTAATAAACTTGGAAAACGTGCTGGTAGAACAACTGGCTCATGTTCTTCACCATCAAAGTTAGGTTGGAAATCAATCGTATTTTTATTAATATCACGCATCATTTCCATCGCAAGTTTTGACATTCTTGCTTCTGTATAACGCATTGCGGCTGCTCCGTCACCATCGATAGAACCAAAGTTTCCGTGACCGTCAACTAAAGGATAACGATAACTAAAATCTTGTGCCATACGTACCATGGCATCATAAACAGACGAGTCCCCATGAGGATGGTACTTGGCAATTACGTCCCCGACGATACGGGCAGACTTTTTATATGGTTTATCACTGTGCATTCCTAAATCATTCATCGAATATAATATACGACGATGTACAGGTTTTAAACCGTCACGAACATCCGGTAAAGCACGCGATACAATAACACTCATTGCATAATCAATGAATGAAGTTTTCATTTCTTTTGCTATGTTATGTGGTTTAACTTGATCATATCCAGACATTTTCGTTCCTCCTTATAGATGTTGCTTCAAATTAGAAATCAAGATTTGTTACGTACTTAGCATTAGCATCTATAAATTCTCGACGTGGCTCTACACGATCACCCATTAACATATCAAAAATTTCATCGGCTTCAACAGCATCATCAAGAGTAACTTGTAATAACGTACGTACTTCAGGATCCATTGTTGTTTCCCATAATTGTTCAGCATTCATTTCTCCAAGCCCTTTGTAACGTTGAACATTAGGACGAGGTGTTGCTGATAATGTTTCCATAACAGCTTCTAATTCTTCTTGTGAATAAGCATACTCAATTCGTTTTCCTTGAGAGATTTTGAATAGAGGAGGTTGTGCAATATAAACATATCCATTCTCGATTAATGGTCTCATATAACGATAGAAGAACGTTAATAATAACGTACGAATATGAGCTCCATCGACATCGGCATCGGTCATGATAACAACTTTATGATAACGAGCTTTCTCGATATCAAATTCATCTCCAACACCCGTTCCAATCGCATGAATCATACTTTTAATCTCATTATTTGCATAAACTTTATCAATACGTGCTTTTTCAACGTTTAAAACTTTCCCGCGTAGAGGTAAAATTGCCTGGAATTTATTATCTCGACCTTGTTTAGCAGATCCTCCGGCAGAGTCCCCTTCGACAATGAATAACTCAGAAATATTAGCATCACGTGATTGGCAATCGGCTAACTTACTCTTGAACCCTAAAGACTCAAGTGGTGATTTACGACGAACCATCTCACGAGCACGTTTTGCTGCCATACGAGCACGTGCTGCCATTAAAGACTTATCTAAAATTAATTTTGCAGCCTGTGGATTTTCCATTAAGAAACGTTCAAATCCTTCAGAGAACACATTATCAGCAATACGACGAACTTCACTATTACCAAGCTTCGTTTTCGTTTGCCCTTCGAACTGTGGATCTGGATGTTTTGCTGAAATAATCGCAGTTAATCCTTCTCGGATATCCTCACCGATTAAAGCATCATCACCTTTTAATAAGTTTGCCTTTTTAGCATAACTATTAATAATACGCGTTAATGCAGCACGGAACCCAGCTTCATGTGTTCCACCTTCATGAGTATTAATATTATTAGCAAATGAATAAATATTTCCTGCAACACCAGTGTTATACTGCATAGCAATTTCAACACTAATTCCGTCACGTTCTCCTTCAACATAAATAACATCTTCATGAATAACTTCTTTATTTTTATTTAAGAAGCTTACATACTCACTAATTCCACCTTCAAAATGGAACTCATGTCGTTGTGGTTTTTCAGAACGTAAATCTTCTAATGTAATTTTTAACCCTTTATTTAAAAATGCTAATTCACGAATACGATTTCTTAAAATATCATAATCATAAACCGTTGTTTCAGTAAAAATTTCTGGATCTGGTTTAAATTTAACTTCAGTTCCAGTTGTATCCGATTCTCCAATCACATGTAATTCATTCATTGGAGTTCCTTTTTCAAATGATTGGAAATACTTTTTCCCATTGCGGCTAACTGTAACTTCTAAATATTCTGATAAGGCATTAACAACAGAAGCACCTACACCATGTAGCCCCCCTGATACCTTATAACCGCCACCACCAAATTTACCACCGGCGTGTAACACAGTATAAACTGTTTCAACTGTTGATTTACCTGTTTGCTTATGAACATCGACTGGAATCCCACGACCATTATCTTTTACGATAATTTCGTTATTTTCTGTGATAGCTACATTGATTTCTGTACAATATCCTGCTAAGGCCTCATCGATAGAGTTATCCACAATCTCCCACACTAAATGATGTAATCCGCGTCCACTTGTTGAACCGATATACATCCCAGGGCGTTTTCGAACGGCTTCAAGCCCTTCTAAGACTTGAATATTACTAGCATCATACTGCTGTGTTGTCGTTTCTTGAGTCATACTTATCACCTATCCTAATCTCAGCATTATTAATCGTAAATATATCTGCTAATTCTATTACTTCATCGTCGATACCATCAATATTCGTCGTTGTAATAAAAGTTTGAACCTTGTTTTTAATTGTATTAAGCAATTGAGTTTGACGAGTATCATCTAACTCACTTAAAACATCATCTAACAATAAAATGGGATACTCATGTAAAACTGAATAAATCAACTCAATCTCGGCAAGTTTCATCGACAATGATGCAGTACGTTGCTGCCCCTGTGATCCAAATTGATGGGTATTAATCCCGTTAATTGAAACACTAAAATCATCGCGGTGAGGTCCTAAATTAGTTGATCCTAGCTGAATATCCTGATCATATAACTCTCTATACTTTTGTAAAATAGATTCTTCATCCAATTCTATATTTTTAAACGAATTGATGTAGTCTAATTGAATCTCTTCTTTTTGTTTTGAAATTTCTCCATGAACATCTTTGCAAAATGATTCCAATTGCTTTAAAAACTCAATGCGTTTATTCAAAACATAAACAGCATGTGGAACCAACTGCTCAGTTATAACATCCAGTAACAACTCATTCTGGCGATTTATACGAAGCTGTTTTAACAACTCATTACGTTGTTTTAAAAGCTTTGAATATTGTCCTAAATGAAAAAGATATGATGGCGATAACTGTCCAATCTCCATATCCATGAATCGTCTTCGATATTGAGGGCCACCTTTTACTAAAGATAAATCTTCGGGAGCAAACATAACAACAATTAACTTACCTACATAGTCGCTCAATTTCTTTTGAACAATACCATTGTAGCTAGCTTTTTTGCCCTTTTTAGAAAGGACTAGGGATAAAGAAAAGTCATCTTGTTCGCGTTTAATATCGGCCTCAATACGGGCAAAATCGGTACCAAATAAAATAAGCTGAGAATCTTTACTCGTTCGATGGGATTTCGTCGTGGAGAGAACATACATCGACTCAATCAAACTCGTTTTCCCCTGTGCATTATTTCCAATAATAATATTGATGTTCTTCTTAAACTCTACACAAGCATTCTCATAATTTCTAAATTGTTTCACAACTAGTTTTTTAATAAACAAAAGAATCTTCCTATCTACTCAGCGACAATGACAAATTCGCCAACTTCATCAATTACAATCACGTCACCTGGATAAAGTTTTCGTCCACGACGATTATCACGTTCATTGTTAATATAGACTGGAATTTCTTCTAAGAAGAACTTTACATTTCCTCCACTTTCAATGATGTTTTCAAACTTCAAAAACTGTCCTAGAGTAATGTACTCGCTCGTAATAAATACTTCAGTTTGCATGTTTAATCACCTTTTTCTTTCTATATATATTATAGCATATTTTACATTTTTTTAACACGTCATTCCAAAATAAAAAGCGTTGAAATCAGTGATTTCAACGCTTTTTTTTAGTTACTGCAAACCTAACTTTTACAGTACAATTTTATTCATTTACAGCTTCACTTGCAGAGACTAAAACTTTCTTAATTTTCTTCTTAAATTCAGGTCTTGGCATCATCAAAGTGCGTTCACAATGGCAACATTTAATCTTAATATCTGCCCCTAAACGAATCACTTGCCAACGATTTGTCCCACAAGGATGTTGTTTCTTCATTTCAACAATATCATTAAGTCCAAATACAATATTATTCATTGACTGCATTGCCTCCATTATGTTGGTATACAACCATGCGTGGGAATGGAATTTCAATCCCTTTTTCATCAAAAGTTAGTTTGATTATCTTACGTAATTCACGTTGAATATGCCACTGTGTCGTCGGCTGTACTTCAGCGATCATACGAATAACCACTTCAGATGCCCCAAGTTCTTGTACCCCAAGTACTACTGGTCTTTTAATAATCTCATCATATAAATCAAATGTACGCGTCGCAACTTCTTCAAGTGTAGATAAAGCTTTATTTAAATCCGCTTCATAAGCTACACTAATATCAACAACTGCTTGCCCATTTGAAATGGAATGATTAATAACTTTATTAATATTACCATTTGGAATAATAACTGTTTCTCCTGTTAAAACGCGTATCTTAACAGAACGTAATCCAATCTCAACAACTGTACCTGTTGCTCCATCAACTTCAATAAAATCTCCCACTGAGAATAAATCTTCAAACACAATGAAAAATCCCATTGCAATATCGTCAAGCATACTTTTAGCAGCAAATGCAAAGACAACTGCAAAACTTCCTGTCCCTACTAATAATGTTTGAATCGGAACAAATACACCTAAAACGGCAATTAATCCTATAATATTAATCATATAACGCCAAATATTTAAAACAAGACTCTCAAGTGTCCCTTTACGACGATTCGTTCCACCTGTCATCTTTTGTAATTTATCGATATTAACAGCGAATGCACGCTTAATAATATTCTTACCAATGCGACGAACAATTGATAAAACAATGATAATCGCAATCACAGTAAAAATATCAAAAGCAAATTGAACTAAAAATTCTTCAATTTTGTCCATTGAAAAGAATTTAGCAATACCATCTGCTGTTGACATTGCTTGCTCTAAATTAGTTAAAAATAAATTCAATTCTATCGTTCCTTACTATTATAATTCTATACCCATTATCTCGAGTAAATGATTTAAGTTATCAAGATCATTATAGTTAATAATAATCTGACCCTTACCTTGTTTTTCTTTAATTTTAACTTTCGTTCCGAAATAAGACTCTAGATTCGTTTTAACATAATCTAGATGTGGATTTAATACTTTCGTTACTTTCTTTTCTATTTCCGGTTGATTAATTGACGCGTCTTTAATTAAATCTTCTAATTCACGAACTGAAATTTGTTTTTCTTTAATAACATTCGCAAATTTAATGATTAAATCTTCATCTTTTAATCCAGCTAAAACTTTTCCATGTCCTACTGAAATTATATTATTTTCAATATCATCTTGAACAACACGTGGTAATTGTAATAAGCGCATCGTATTTGCAATATAAGCACGACTTTTTCCAATACGTTCAGCTAATCTTTCTTGTGTTAAATCTAACTTTTGCATCAACATTTTATAAGCTTCCGCTTCTTCAATTGCCGTTAAATCTTCACGTTGTAAGTTTTCAATTAAAGCATATTCCATCATTAAATGATCGTTAAATTCACGAACAATAGCTGGAATCGTTTGAAGATTTGCTTTTTGTGCAGCCCTAAAACGACGTTCCCCTGCAATAATGATGTAACCTTTAATGTCTTTTTTAACAATAATCGGCTGAAATACTCCATGCTCTTTAATCGAAAGAGCTAATTCATTAATCTTAGTCTCATCAAAATATTTACGTGGTTGATAAGGATTTGGACGAAGTGTTTTCACATCTAACTGCTGAACAACTTCTCCTTCTTTTACTTGCTCAAAAGATTCAATACTTTCAATATCATGTTCTTGAAATAAGGCACCTAAACCTCTTCCTAATCTATTAGTCGACATTGTTCTTAACCACCTCTTTAGCTAAATCAACATAAAATTGAGCAGCAGACGATTTTTCATCATAGGCAATAATTGATTTTCCAAACGATGGTGCTTCACTTAAACGAACCAAACGTGGAATAATCGTATTAAAAACTTTTTCTTTAAAATATAGTTTTACTTCGTTAATAACATCAAGTCCTAAACGAGTACGACGGTCAAGCATCGTTAATAAAACACCTTCGATTGATAAATTTCGATTTAAACGTCTTTGAACAATACGAATTGTATTTAATAACTGCGTTAATCCCTCTAATGCATAATATTCACATTGAACTGGAATTAATGTCGAATCTGCGGCAGATAACGCATTAATAGTTAGTAATCCAAGTGAAGGTGGACAATCAATGATAATGTAATCAAAATAATCTTTTACCTGCTCTAATTTCGGCAATAATTTAAACTCACGTTCTTTTTCCATTACAATCATCGCTTCAAATCCCGCTAATTCCTGTGAAGATGGAATTAAAAATAAATTTTCTTCATTTGTTTTTAAAATTACCTGATTTGTTGGTATCTCATCAACTAATAAATCAAACACAGTTAACTCAGCATCACCTTTATAAACCCCAATTCCTGTAGAAGCGTTAGCTTGGGGATCCATATCGACAAGTAAAACTTTATGTCCCAAGTGAGCCAACGATGCTGATAAGTTAATACTAGATGTCGTCTTACCAACTCCACCTTTTTGGTTCGTTATAGCGATAATTTTCCCCATATTAACCCTCCTAAAGTCATACTTGTTAATATTTTACCATGAAATGATATTATATTAAAAATAAATTTTAGCAGATAATTGTGTATTTTGTGATTTTTATAATACATAAAATCTTATCTTGTAGATATATAGGATTATTATAAACAATACCTAATTTTTTATCAAAAAATGGCGTCTAATTTGTCCACCTGTGAATAACTCTACATTCAAAATAAATCTACAAATAACTTGCCCAAAATCATTAACTTTACAATAAAAGATATTTAGTATTCACTTTTCAAAATTTATAGCCCATTTTTACTATTAAACTCAAACTTACAACTTTTTCCCCTAATTATTAATAGAAAAAAAAACAGGATGAATAATCCTGTTTTTTTTTCTATTAATGTTTATTTTTAGGAAGGGAAATTTTAATCACATAAGAATCCTCTAATTCTTCTGTTTCATGAGCAACTTTCATTCCTGTTTTTTCAACCATCATAATTGCTTGTTTAAACGTATTCATTGCAATACGATAATCTCTTGGAACACGAGAAATTGTTTTTGGCTTCGTCGGCTTTTGAACTGGATTTAATGTCTCATCAATTAAACGTTCTGTTTCTGATACATTTAAATCCTTTTCAATCACTTTATTTAATAACTCTAACTGTAACTCTTCCTCTTTTACCACTAATAATGCACGTGCGTGACGTTCCGTAATTTTACGTTCTAAAACAGCCTGTTGCACCGTTTCAGATAAATTTAATAAACGAATTTTATTAGCAACCGTCGATTGAGATTTTCCCATCTGTTTTGCTAAAGTCGCCTGCGTAATACCATGTAAATCAATTAACTGTTTGTAAGCTAAAGCTTCCTCGATTGCCGTTAAATCTTCACGTTGAATATTTTCAACAATCGCAATTGATGCTGATTTTTTATCATCATAATCACGAATAATAGCAGGAACTTTATCTAATCCAATTAATTTTGATGCACGATAACGTCGTTCTCCGGCGATAATTTCATATCCATCTTTTAATTTTCTTACCACGATTGGTTGAATAACCCCGTGTTCCCTAATTGATTCTGATAATTCCAAAATCTTTTCGTCATTAAAAATATTTCGTGGTTGATATTTATTCGGAACAATTTTTGCAATAGGTAATTGAGTTACTTCATCTTTTACTTGATTGTGCGAGTCATCTTTCGAAAAAAAGCTAAACACCCTATGTCCCCCTTATAGTAAAATAAAAAAAGAATTAATGTTTAAATTATAACGTATTTTTCTTCTTTTTTCTATCATTTATAAAGTCTTGTCCTGACAACTGACAGTTAATGCTATTTTATTGGCTTATTTTTAATCTGCCCGTATGCTCTTGGATACTTGTTTGGTGTCTTTTTGTATTTTTTTGTATAAATATTAGTTCGAGTTCCCGCTTCTTCGGGTAACTCAATATGTTTGACTTCAATGATTTCCACACCAAATGTTTCTAATGCTTTTTTAGATTCTTTTAATTCTTCATCACCTGTTTGACCTTTTAGAGCAATAAAGAATCCACCCTCTTTAACTAAAGGCACACATAACTCAGATAAAACATTTAATCTTGCAACCGCACGTGCTGTTACAATATCAAACGATTCACGATGTTTATCTGCATATTCTTCAGCACGTGAATGATAAGCCTTGATATTTTGAAGCTTTGTTTCCGCAATAACATGATTTAAAAAGTTCACACGTTTTCCTAGGGAATCGACTAAATCCATCTTTAAATGTGGATAAACGATTTTCACCGGTAAAGCTGGGAATCCTGCTCCAGATCCAACATCACATAAAGATTCACACTTGTGGATATCTTTAAACATTAAAAATGCAAGTAACGAATCATAGAAATGTTTTAAATAAACTTCATTAACTTCAGTTATTCCAGTTAAATTCATTTTTTCATTCCATTCAACTAATAATTCAAAATAACGATGTAATTGCCATTTTTGCTCTTCCGTTAACTCAATTCCAAATTCTTTTAATGCCTCATAAAATTGTTGTGGTGTCATTATTTCATCTCCTTACTCGACAAAGAGTTAAGAAAGCGTCCTTCCTTAACTCTTTTTTTATTAATTAATTTTTTTAAATTTCCCTGACTCTAAATAAACCATTAAGATTGAAATATCCGCCGGATTAACTCCCGAAATACGAGTTGCTTGTCCAATTGTTAATGGACGAATATCTTTTAGTTTTTGTTTTGCTTCGATCGCTAAGTTTGGAACATCATCATAATCAATGTAGTCTGGAATTTTCTTTTCTTCAACTTTATGAAGTTTTTCAACTTGTTGTAAAGCCTTATTAATATATCCTTCGTATTTAACTTGAATTTCAACCTGCTCAATGACTTCTTCAGAAATTGATTCATTTTTTTCTTCAATTAAACTGTGGATATGTTGATAAGTAATCTCTGGACGTTTTAAAAGTTCAAGAGCTGTAATCCCATCTTTTAAAGGAGATGAAGGAATACTTTCTAAATATTCATTCGTATTTCCTTTTGGAGTAATTTTAATTTGAGATAAGCGTTCTTTTTCAGCTTCAATTTGAGCTTTTTTATCTAAAAAGGCTGCATATTTTTCTTCATTAATTAAACCAACTTGATGTCCATATTCGCGTAAACGTAAATCTGCATTATCATGGCGTAATAATAAGCGATATTCTGCACGAGATGTTAATAAACGATAAGGTTCTAACGTTCCTTTCGTCACTAAATCATCAATTAATACCCCAATATAAGCTTCACTACGTTTTAAAATTAATGGATCTTTCCCTTGTACTCGAAGTGCCGCATTAATTCCGGCCATAATTCCTTGCCCTGCTGCTTCTTCATATCCACTTGTTCCGTTAATTTGACCTGCACTATATAAATTTTTAACTAATTTAGTTTCAAGTGACGGCCATAATTGAACAGGTTTAATTGCATCATACTCAATGGCATAAGCATAACGCACAATACGACAATTTTCTAACCCTGCAATCGTACGAATCATTTTCTCTTGTACGTCTCTTGGTAAACTACTCGAGAACCCTTGAACATAAATTTCATCGATGTGCTTACTTTCAGGTTCTAAGAAGATTTGGTGACGTGGTTTATCGTTAAAACGAACCACTTTATCTTCAATTGATGGACAGTAACGAGGTCCAACCCCTTCAACAACTCCTGAATACATTGAAGAACGTGTTAAGTTATCCATAATAATTTGGTGTGTATCACCACTTGTATAAGTTAAATAACATGGCACTTGATCCTCAAGTGGTAAATGTTCTTTTGTATCAAAACTAAACGCACGAACAACATCATCGCCAGGTTGAATTTCTGTTTTAGAAAAATCAACACTATCTGTTGCAACACGAGGCGGTGTTCCAGTTTTTAATCGGAATAGCTCAAATCCTAAATCTTTTAGACTTTGAGATAATCCTAACGAAGTTTTAGCACCATCAGGTCCACTTAATGTAATCTCATCACTGATCATGACTTTAGAATGCATGTAAGTACCTGTTGTTAAAATAACCGTTTTACCAAAAATTTGTTCCCCAGATTCTAAAGTAATTCCTTTAACAGTTCCATCTTCAACAATTAAGTTATCCACAATTGCTTCTTTAACATCTAAATTTTCTTGTGAAAGAACTGTTTTTTGCATTTCTTTTGGATAATCAACTTTATCCGCTTGAGCACGAAGTGCTCGAACAGCAGGTCCTTTACCTGTGTTTAACATACGCATTTGAATATGCGTCTTATCTGTATTAGCACCCATTTCTCCACCAAGGGCATCGATTTCACGAACAACAATCCCTTTCGCTGGACCCCCAATAGCTGGATTACATGGCATATGACCAATACGATTAATATCTCCCGTTACCATTAAAGTTTGGCAACCCATACGTGCCGGGGCAAGTGCCGCCTCAATTCCGGCATGACCTCCACCAACAACGATTACATCATATATCATATAAGCTCACTCCTTACAGTAAACATTAAACTTCACACTATTCAAAAAGACTATTCTTATTTTACATCTAAAACTCGACAATAAACAATAAAAATAACATTAGTATCACAAATAGTAAACAAATTTCTTTCGTTTTAGACAAAATTCTTTAACATCCTTCAATATTTTATGAGAAATTAAATTTGTGGATAAAAAGCAATTATGAATTATTATCATCCAAATATTGTTATTTGATACCAAATATATCATAATATTGATATCTATGACTTAATCATAAGGCGCATACTTCATGAATTTACATGAAAAGGAGAGAAAAACGGTGCTAGTTTTAAAAAATGTAAATAAAGAGTTTCATGATATAAAAGCCGTATCAGACTTAAACCTGCATCTAAAAAAAGGTGAAATCTATGGATTACTCGGGGCAAATGGAGCAGGTAAAACCACAACATTTAGAATGATTTTAGGACTTTATGATCAAACCTCTGGTGAAATCACTTGGAATGGCCACAAAATCAATGAATCAACAAACGATATCATTGGGTACTTACCTGAAGAAAGAGCATTGCTACAAAAACTAACCGTTAAAAATCAAGTTTCTTATCTTGCTTTACTAAAAGGTATGAAAGAACAAGAAATTGATAAAGAACTTGATTATTGGCTCGAAAAATTTGGAATCATGGAATATAAAAACAAAAAAATTAAAGAACTTTCAAAAGGAAACCAACAAAAAATTCAATTTATTACCGCCGTTATTCATAAGCCAGAACTTATTATCCTAGATGAACCTTTTACAGGACTTGACCCAATCAATCTTGAAATGATGAAAACAGAAATAATGAACTTCAAAGAACAAGGTAAAGTGATTATATTCTCCTCTCATCGTATGGAACACATTGAAACATTATGTGATCGACTTACTATTTTGAGAAAAGGTCAAACTGTTTTACAAGGTAATCTAAAAGAAATAAAAAAATCATATAATGCTAGAACCATTCTGATTCAAGGAAATTTAACTCTTGATTATTTAAAAGCTATTCCACATGTTAATGAAGTCACACGTGTTCAAGATGATTGGTGTTTAAAAATCGATAATAAAGAGTATGTTTCAACAATTTTTAATGCTTTAAAACCTGAGCATCATATTGAAAAGTTTCTCGTGTGTGAACCTTCACTACATGAAATTTTCATAGAAAAGGTGGGACAAGCATATGAAGAGTAAATTTTGGAACTACGTCTTATATAACTATCTTCGTAAAATTAAAAGTAAAGCCTTTATTGGATTTAACATCTTCTTAATCATCATCGGCTTTTTAGTGAGTCAACTTGGTAATATCATGAGTTTCTTTAATGATACTTTTGATTATTCTCAGACAATTTATGTTGTGGACGAAACGAATCAACTTTATTCACAATTTGAAAAAGATTTTAATAGTATTCTCCCAGATGTCTTACTTGAACAAAGTACAGATTCAACAGATGAACTTAACCAACTCGTCGAAAATAACGACATATCGGCTTACTTCATTATCGATTATGATGAAACGAACCTATTATCTGCCACATATGTTGCCAATGATTTCTCCAACAATTCATTCTATACCATTGGTGAACAAATTTTATCAGGGTATAACTCAAAAATTGCAATGGAAACTGCCGGTTTAACAGAAGCTCAAACCGAACTTATCCAAAGACCATTTTCTATGAATTTAATTGCACTTGATGAGAAAGCTCAATCAGCAGAAGAATCATTAGGGAGCATGGGAATTGCCTATATCTCAATCATCTTAATTTTCTTATTCTCATACATGTACTCAGTGTATGCAGGTCAAGAAATCATGGAAGAAAAAACATCACGTGTTATGGAAATTATCATTACTTCAATTTCTCCAATCAAACAGCTTTACGGAAAAATTGTGTATAACAGCTTCTATGCTTTAACACAACTCGCTATCTTTATGGTGCTATTTACAATCTCCATTCAATCGATGATGAAAAACCTCCCAGAAGATGTTATGAATACCGTCTCAATGGTGATATCACCTGATAAAGCTCGAATTATTATTTACCTAATTATCTTTGCAATTGTCGCTTACCTCGTTTATCTCGTTAGTGTCTTAATCTTAAGCTCAATCATTAGTTCCGTAGAAGAATATCAAATTGCTATTTCACCAATTATGGTCATTGGACTTGTTTCTTTCTACATTGGAATTTTTGGAATGACTTCACCCGAAGCGCCATTTATCAAAGTCATGTCTATGATTCCATTTGTTTCTCCTTACATTATGCCACTTCGAATCGCGACCATGACTGTTTCAACGCCAATGATTTGGTTATCAATTGGACTCAATCTACTAGTTATCATCATTATTCTAACCTTCGGATCACGAGTTTATAAAAATGGTGTTTTAAACTACTCGGGAGATTCAGTCATCAAAAAATTCATGCAATCAGTAAAAAAATCTTAATAAAAAAACGGTGGGAAACTTTATTTCCTACCGTTTTTTTTATTCTCTTATCTAACTCTTTTAATTTATCCACATTATCCACAGGCAAAATAGTATCTTTTTTTCGACTATATTTAATATTTTCTTCTAATTTTGTGATAATACCAATGTAAAATCATACTTTTTTCTATCTAAAAAAATCGGAAAATATCGTTTTCAAATCTGTGAACAACTCTAAAAGTTATCCACAACTTGTGGACAAACAAAAAAAGATTAGTGACAAAATGTCACTAATCTTTTAAATACTATTCCATACGTACTGGGACAATTAATTGAATTGTTGTCTCATCGTATTTATCTCTTAAAACAAATGGACGCATATCTCCATTGAAACTCATGATAACATCTGAATTATTAATTGCTTTTAATGCATCGATAATAAATAGTGCACTACATGCAATACGTAATTCTCCACCCGAAATCATTTCTACTTGAACTTCTTCTTCAACTTTTCCGACTTCAGGAGATTGAGCTGTAATTAATAACTTACTTTCTTCAGGTAAAATATTTAATTTAACGACATTAGATACTTGATCACGAGCAATTAAAGCAGCACGATCAAATGCATTTAATAATTCATGATAATTTGCTTTAATTTCAATTCCGAATGTTGTAGGAACAAATTCTTTTGTTTCTGGATAAATTCCATCTAATAAACGTGATTGGAATGAAATATTTCCAATTTGGAATAAAATTTGATTATTTGCTAAATAGATATCTACCGAGTTATGTGAATCATCTAAAATTTTTGATAACTCGATTAAACTACGTCCTGGAATAACGATATTAAATGAATCATGTAATTTATTTAATGGAACTGTCTTTTTAGATAAACGGAAACTATCTGTGGCAACACACATTAACTCATCTGCATCATAGCGGAAGTTAACCCCTGTTAACACAGGACGATTTTCACTATTTGCTGTTGAAAATACCGTTTGACGAATAATTGTTTTTAGTAATTGTTTTTCCATGTGAATAGGATCATCATTTTTAATTAACTCAATGTTTGGATATTGAGTAACATCAAATCCATTTAATGTGTATTCACTTCGTCCACATTTAATTGTGACATAGTTTCCTTCAAATGTACTAATTTCAATTGTATCTCCATTTAATTTTTTAATAATTTCAATAAAATATTTTCCTGGGATAATAATTGAACCTACAGCATCAATTTGGATTACTTGTGTATCATTTACTTCTAACGGTAAAAATGTATTAATCGTAATATCTGAATCACTTGTTGTTAAATAAAGACCTTCATCTGATACAACAAATTTAATACCCGTCAACACTGGTAAAGGTGTTTTAGTCGGGATTGCTTTGCTAATGTATGAAAGTTGGGTTAATAACAATTGACGATCAACTTTAATTTTCAAATTAATCACTCCTATATAATTATATATTATATCTTTTTATAACCATTTTAGTAATAATGTTTGTGAATATAGGGGATAATGTCTAAAAACATCCTCCTGTAGGTGTTTTTAGTTGTGGATAACTTGTGGACAGTTCATACTTTAATGTCGAATCTTATCCATAAGCCTGTTTATAAATTAAGATAGAGCCTGTTTTAAATCATTAATAGCTTTCTTTAATTCAGCACTCTCTTTTAACTCTTTTTCAATCTTCTCACAACCATGCATGATTGTCGTATGATCGCGTCCACTAAAAGCTTCCCCGATTTTTGGGAATGAACTTCCTGTTAGTTCCCTTGTTAAGAACATGGCCACTTGCCTTGCATAAGCAATATTTTTCTTACGTTTTTTCGATAAAATATCAGCAACTGATACATCGTAGTATGCGCCAACTTCTTTTATAATGTTATTCACATCAATTTTTGAATTTTTTTGTTCTGCTTTAAATAAATCTCTTAACGCTTCGTTCGCTAATTCAATAGTGAAATCTGAATTATTAATTGTAGCATAGAAAATTAAACGTTTCAATGCACCCTCAAGCGTACGAACATTGCTATTAAACTTACTTGCAATAAACTCTAAAACTTCTTCTGGGAACTCATCAAGATTAATGTTTTCCCCAGCTAATTTTTTCTTCATAATTTCAATTCTTGTTTGCGTATCAGGGATTTGAATATCTGCTTGTAATCCCCATTCAAATCGAGAAGTTAAACGATCCATAATATCCTTTAAATCAGATGCTGGACGATCCGATGTGATAACAATTTGCTTATTATTATTGTATAGCTCATTAAACGTGTTGAAGAACTCAGTTTGAGTTTGTTCTTTTTTAGATAAGAATTGAATATCGTCAATTAATAAAACATCAATATTTCGATATTTTTCTTTAAATGCTTCAAAATTATTATCTAATGTTGCGTGACGATAATCATCAATAAATTTTTCTGAGGTACAGTATAAAATTCTTGATGATGGATTATCATCTAAAATAAAATTCCCGATGGCTTGCATTAAATGTGTCTTTCCAAGTCCTACCCCACCAAAAATATACAGTGGATTGGCAACCTCTCCAGGACGTTCCGCTACCTGAAGAGCAATCATATACGCTAAACGATTGCTTTTCCCCGCAACAAAGCGATCAAATGTATAAGTTGTATTTAAATTCCCTCTATAATATTTTGGAAGATTTGGATCCGGTTTTGTTAAATCAAATGCTTGCTGATCATTTTTTACATAGTCATTTGTAATAAATTTAACATCATAATTAAATCCGGATACTTCGGCAATCATTTCCACAAGTTCTTTTAAATAAAATTTATCTAGCATAAATTGTTCATGGTTATTTTGAACAATCACATACATTTTATTATTCTTTACTTTATATACTTTTTTGGGAGTGCTAAAAAACATATCAAATGATTGTTGAGAAATATTAGATTTCAGTCGGTTGATAGCATCATCCCATATTCGTTGATATTTTTCCACCACATACACCTCATCCGAAAGTCTCTTCTATCAACATTATAGCATAACCAAAACTTAAAAAAGTCCACAATGTGTAAAAAATCAACAAAAAGTTATAAACAACCTTGTGGATATGTGCTTTTCTTCAACAATCTGCAACACTTTTCGACAATGTGCAGTGGATAACCACAAGCTAAAAAGCCTGTAACACCAATGTTTTCGTCATTTATCCCCAATATCCACAGAGTAAGGTATAAACAACGTGTCGAATTGTGAATAATATTGTGGAATACTTTTTAATTCTATCGTCTAAGTAAAATCTATTCACATGTCCACAGTAGACGACACGATATCCAAAAAGTAATCATTGACTTTACAGTTTAGATTGACTATAATATTGAATTATGCTATGGTATAAAACTCTTAGGAGGTGTTATAGATGAAACGTACTTGGCAACCAAACAAACGTAAACGTGCAAAAACTCATGGTTTCCGCGCTCGTATGGCAACACCAGGAGGACGCAATGTTTTAGCTCGTCGTCGTAAAAAAGGTAGAAAAGTGTTATGCGCATAAGACCACTCTTTATAGTGGTCTTTTTACTAGCTAAAAAAATATAGCGGGTGAGATGATGCAAAAAAATTATCGAATCAAAAAAAGTAGTGAAATTGAACAAGTCATGAAAAATGGACGTTCAAAAGCTAATCCTTATTTCATTGTGTATAAATATAAAAAAACAGACAATGAAAACTTCAGAATTGCAATCTCAGTTGGAAAAAAAATCGGAAATGCGGTAGAACGAAATAAAGTTAAACGATATATCCGAAACGTCACAACTGAACACAAACAAACAATAGATTCTAACTATGATTACTTTGTAATCGCCCGTAAAGGCGTAAAAGAATTAGATTACGTATCATTTAAAGAAAAATTAGAGCAACTTTATAAAAAAATGGATATCATTCCAAAATAATATAGATTAAAATTGTATTAGGATATGACGACCATCTGTGAAATAGATTCCACTAGTCATTGCATAAATTAACCGTTGGTCGCAAAACTTACTCATACTTAAAAGAAAGAGTGATTTGGATGAAACCGAAAATATTCGAAGGAAAAGTTATGAACGATATCCTCATAGCTGCAAAGAATCATTTTCATCAAGACCAACAACAATTGATTATTAATGTGCTAGAGGAGAAAAAAGGAATCTTTGGACTAGGTGCTTATATAAAAGCAGAAGTCTCTTTAAATCTTGATCCAATTGAAGAAGGAAAAAAATATCTTCTCCAATTATTAAATGATTTCAATTTAACAGGAACAGTCGAGATAATACCTAGCAAACAATCTATAACTTTTAATGTAAATAGTGATAATAATGGACTTATTATCGGCCGTGAAGGAAAAACACTTCAAAGCATTCAAGTTTTAACAAGCCAAGTTGTAAATCAATATACCAATAAACATTTAAAAGTCCTTGTGGATATCGGCTCTTATAAGGAAAATCAAATTAAAAAATTAGAAGCTCTTGCTAAGAAAACCGCAAAAGAAGTGCTTCACTCAAAGATTGATGCGAAACTTGACCCAATGAATGCTTATGATCGACGTATTATCCATAATACATTATCAGATTGGAAAAACATTCAGACAGTTTCAAATGGAATCGAGCCTAATCGATATCTTACAATCAAATATAAAGCCTAATAGACCTCTTAGTGAGGTCTATTTTTAACTTATTGACCTTTTATGCTACAATTAAACTAAATTGAATAAAAGCCAGAAAAATCGAACATGATAAACTAACTGCTATGGAGGTGTTTTAATGCTACAAGATACAATCGCTGGAATCTCTACTGCTATGGGCGAAGGAGCCATCTCAATCATTCGTTTAAGTGGAGATGAAGCCTTAGATATTGCAAATAAAATTTTTCGTGGAAAAGATTTAAAAAGTGTTGCTAGCCATACCATTAACTACGGTTTTATATATGATCCTGAAACTGACCGAAAAGTCGATGAAGTTTTAGTTTCAGTCATGCGAGCACCAAAAACATTTACGGCTGAAGATATCGTGGAAATTAACTGCCACGGGGGAATTTTAGTCACTAATAAAATACTAGAACTTGTTTTATTAGCTGGTGCACGACTTGCTGAACCTGGGGAATTCACAAAACGCGCCTTCTTAAATGGCCGTATCGATTTAGCACAAGCCGAATCAATTATGGATATCATTCATGCTAAAAGCGAACAATCTTTATCACTAGCTTTAAACGGTTTAGATGGGCGTGTTTCTCGTTTAATTAAAGAAATGCGTGAAGAAATTTTAAATATTTTAGCTAATATCGAAGTTAATATCGATTATCCTGAATATGATGATGTTGAAGAAATGACAAACGACATCTTACTTCCTCGTTCAATCGATATTCATGAAAAAATGTTAAAACTATTAGATACAGCTAAAACAGGAAAAATTCTTCGAGATGGAATTAAAACTGTCATTATCGGGCGTCCTAACGTTGGAAAATCAAGTTTACTGAATCAATTAATGCGTGAAGAAAAAGCCATCGTAACAAATATTGCAGGAACAACACGTGATACAGTTGAAGGGTATATTAATATCGGTGGATTAACATTAAATTTAATCGATACGGCTGGAATTCGTGATACAGAGGACATTGTTGAAGCTATTGGTGTTGAAAAATCAAAAAAACTAATTAACGAAGCCGAACTTGTTTTATTAGTTTTAAATAATAATGAAAAATTAACAGCCGATGATCGTGAACTATTATCATTAACAAATGATAAAAACCGTATTATCATCTTAAATAAAACAGATTTAGAGACTCAAATTGAACGAGACGAACTTCCAAACTATATTGAAACCTCTATGGTTTTAGAAAAAGGAATTGAAGTTCTAGAAAATCAAATTAAAAAAATGTTTGAAATTGGGGATATCGGAGCTAAAGATATGACTTATTTATCAAATGCCCGTCATATTGCTAAACTAAAACAAGCCATTAATTCAATTAACGATGCCATTTCAGCTATGCAGTTAGGAATGCTTGTGGATATGGTTGAAATTGATATTAAAAATGCATGGTATTCACTTGGTGAAATTATCGGAGAAGATATGGGAGATTCATTACTCGATGAACTCTTCAGTAAATTCTGCTTAGGAAAATAAATAAAAAAGATTAGAGAAATTTTTCCTCTAATCTTTTTTATTTTATAACCTTCATAGATTATAAAAAATCTAAACTAGCTATATCTTTATGTCATATTATGTCTGTTTTTCTCACTTTGATTGCCGACAATAAAATGCATTTATCTACAACTAATTCACATCTATGTGGACAAAAAACGACACTTGTCTATAATTTATTCACAAGATATCAACAAGCAAAAATCTCATAAAATCGACATTTTCAGACAGTTATCCCCACTACCCACAGAACTTATTATTATTGTTATTATTATAAAAAATAAATATATAAATACAATAGGAAGTTTTGTCGAAAAAAAGTTTTTTACTTTCCTAAAAATAAAATAATTCTTTATCACCTATCATTTAAAATTAATGCTGTATTTCTAACTTAAGTATTTAAATTCAAAAAAAATTAATAAATTTTCATATTCACTTAATAAGCTGAGTACCAGACTTTCCACAATACAAATACCATTTCATTCTAACTATTAATAAATAAAAATCCTATATATAATAAAAATTTTTTAAATCTAATATTAGAACCCTTTTTCTAGCTTAAATAATATCAAAAATCATTTCTCCATAAAAAATTAAAACTCTCTTTTTGATTTCTCACCTCCCCTAAGGGGGGACAATTAAATAATAAAAAAGTATTTTTCTAACTAAAATTCAACTTTTTTAAACCACTATTTTCGACAATAACAAACAGTTATCTACAAACAATTCACAACCATGTGGACAAAAAACGACACTTATCTACAGTTTATTCACAAGATATCAACAAGCAAAAACTTCGTTAAATCGACACTTTCAGACACTTATCCTCAATATCCACAAAGCTTATTATTATTGTTATTATAAAAAAAATATAATATATAATAATAACAAAAAAAGACGTGAATCGACAAACTCACATCTCTATTTAAAACTGTGTATAAAGACTATTAAATTAAATTTAAATGAGTTAACGTTCTCTTTAATTGAGCAATGGGTAATCCCATGACACTATAATAATCTCCAGAAATAGATTTTACTAATTCAAACCCTTTTCCTTGAATTCCATAAGATCCTGCCTTATCCATTGGTTCTCCACTTTTAATATAATTTAAAATCCATTCATCTGTAACATAATAAAATTCAACATCCGTAATATTAACGAAACTTGTTAATAACTCTTTTTCTTTATTAATAATACTTACACCTGTCATAACCTGATGTTTACGTCCTGATAAATTTTTTAACGTATTAAATGCATCTTCTTCATTTTTTGGTTTACCTAAAATTTTTCCATCACAGACAACAATCGTATCCGCACCAATAACAGTTTCACTTTCAAAAAGATCAGCAACTGCACAAGCCTTTTGAATTGCTAAATCTTGAACTTGATCTGCTACATCTAAATCAGCATCCATTACCTCATCTACAGCACTAACAACCACTCTATGTTCAATTCCAGCTAACTCTAATAATTCTTTTCGTCTTGGAGACTGTGACGCTAAAATAATTCCCATAATCAACACTCCTTCTTATTTATCCACATTTCAATGTCGAATTCTGATAACAGATTCGACATCTAATATAATTAAAAATTATAACATATACAGGAGATTCTATATGACTATCTAAATAATCTCTGCTAAATTATCAGACTACCAAGAAGTTTTCCAAATGATGCTCAATTTATACGAAGACACTCTCCAATAATCATAAACCTCTGAAGAAAAATTCAAATAAAGAAATTATCTTCTTCAGCAAATTAGAGTAATAGGGATGGAAAAAACATCTTATATGTGGATAAACATATCATCTTCTTACAAGAAAAGCATAAACTTTTAATAAAAAAATAATTTTAAAATATATGAGAATATTTTTAACTTTAAAGAACTAGACTAAACAATATAAATTTTTAATATTTATCATTGACTAAAATTAGTTAAGTGTATAAGATATTAATAAGTCAATATCTACGTTGAAAAGGAGAGTACCTTTTAATTAAGTCAAAGCGAGTCAGGGACGGTGGGAGCCTGATATGGCGTTAAAAGCGAAGAACACCTTGGAGTTACTTATCGAAAGCAATTATTTGTAAGTAGGCTAAGTCGTACACCTGCGTTAAAGGGAAAGGGTAAGAATATTCTATTCTTAAACTAGGGTGGTACCGCGGATCAACAGTCATTCGTCCCTTTTGGGCGAAGACTGTTTTTTTTGTTGCCGGAGGTGGAATTCATGTACGAAAGCAAGTTATCTCTCATTGAAACACAAAAAGGAATCAAAAAAATTAAAGATTTTTTTCAAACAGAATTAGCAAAAGAATTAAATCTACTTCGAGTATCAGCTCCTTTATTTGTCCCATCAGATAGTGGACTAAATGATAATTTAAATGGAGTTGAACGTCCAGTAAGCTTTGATTTATTATCAGGGGAAACTATTCAAATCGTTCATTCACTTGCTAAGTGGAAACGTAAAGCCTTAAAAGACTATGGATTTTCTATAGATGAAGGGTTATACACAGATATGAACGCGATTCGAAGAGATGAAACTTTATCTAATATCCATTCGATCTATGTTGATCAATGGGATTGGGAAAAAATTATTCTTGAGGAAAACCGCACGACACAGAATTTATACTCAATTGTTCAACAAATTTATCGTGCACTAGTTGAGACGGAAAAAAGTTTATTAAAGACTTATCCACAACTCACCAAAAAATTGCCTGATGAAATTACATTTATTACGAGCCAAGAGTTAGAAAATTTATATCCTAATTTATCTCCAAAAGAAAGAGAAGATGAAATTTGCAAAAAGTATGGCGCTGTTTTTATTTCGCAAATTGGGAAGGTTTTAAACTCTGGCAAAGTTCATGATTTACGAGCACCTGATTACGATGATTGGGAACTAAATGGGGATATCTTACTCTATAATCCCATCTTAAAAAGGGCTTTTGAAATTTCATCAATGGGAATTCGTGTAGATAAACAAGCTCTACTTCATCAACTAGAGGTGACCGATACAATGGATCGATTGAATTTACCATATCATCAAGATTTGATAAATGGTCGATATCCATTTACTGTTGGTGGTGGGATTGGACAATCTCGCTTATGTATGTTTTTCTTAGAAAAAATGCATATCGGTGAAGTTCAAAGTTCAATTTGGCCTGTGGATATCATTGAGCAGTGTAAGCAACAAAATATTCATTTATTATAAAAGGAGGACCTATTAATGGAAAAAATCGTTGTACGTCAATTATTTAGAAATTTAGATCGTTATGCTAACCAAGTGGTTGAAATTAACGGATGGGTTCGTAACAATCGCGCTCAAAAAGCATTTGGATTCTTAATGATCAATGATGGATCATTCTTTGAAACAATCCAAGCTGTATATGAAGAAAATTTAGAAAACTTTAAAGAAGTTCAAAAATTTCGTGTTGGTTCTGCTGTAACAGTTCGCGGATTAGTTTATCCTACACCAGGCTCAAAACAACCATTTGAAATTAAAGTACAAGAAGTTATTCTTGAAGGAGATTGTCCAGAAAACTATCCAATCCAACCAAAACAACATACTCGTGAATTCTTACGTGAAGTGGCACACTTACGTCCACGTACTAACCTATTCTCAGCAGTATTCCGTGTTCGTTCATTAGTAGCATACGCTATCCATAGCTATTTCCAAGAAAAAAACTTCGTTTATGTGCACACTCCAATTATCACTGGATCAGATGCTGAAGGTGCAGGAGAAATGTTCCAAGTTACAACGTTAGATTTCAATAACGTACCACGCACTGAAGAAGGAACAGTAGATTTCAAACAAGATTTCTTCGCAAAATCTACAAACTTAACGGTATCAGGACAGTTAGAAGCTGAAACATTCGCTTTAGCATTACGTGATGTGTATACATTCGGACCGACGTTCCGTGCAGAAAACTCAAATACACAACGTCATGCTGCTGAGTTCTGGATGATTGAACCAGAAATCGCATTTGCCGACTTACAAGACGATATGGATTTAGCTGAGGGTATGATTAAATACATCATCAACTATGTATTAGAAAATGCCCCTGAAGAAATGAAATTCTTTAATCAATTCGTAAGCAAAGGTGTATTAGATCGTGTTAAAGCTGTGGCAGAATCAGACTTCAAACGTTTACCATACACAGAGGCAATTGAAATTTTATTAAAAGCAGATAAAAAATTCGAAAACCCAGTTTCATGGGGAATTGACTTATCCACAGAACATGAACGTTACTTAACAGACGAAGTATTCAAAGCGCCTGTTTTCGTAACAGACTATCCAAAAGATATTAAAGCATTCTACATGCGATTAAATGATGATCAAAAAACAGTTGCTGCAATGGACCTTTTAGTACCAGGTGTTGGTGAATTAATCGGTGGTTCTCAACGTGAAGAACGTTTAGAAATTTTAGAGCAACGTATGGATGAAATCGGAGTACCAAAAGAAGAATTAGACTGGTATTTAGACTTACGCCGTTATGGTGGTGTAAAACATGCTGGATTCGGTTTAGGATTTGAGCGTATGATTATGTACATCACTGGTGTTGAAAATATTCGCGACGTTGTACCATTCCCACGTACACCAAAAAATGCAGAATTCTAAGATATCCACAAGAAAAACTCTCCTCATGGAGAGTTTTTTAATTTAATATAATGTGTAACCGTATACAATTATAAGTCCTTTCTAAATTACGATATAATTAAACTATTATAATAGGGTAATTATACACTAAGAAAGGGTGATGACATTGGCCACGATGAAAGACGTTGCAAAATTAGCAGGGGTTTCCTTATCAACAACATCTTATGCACTAAATGGAAGCAATAAAATTAGTGACGCAACAAGGCAGAAAGTTTTAGAAGCAGCTAAACAACTTAACTTTTCTCCAAACGCAGCTGCTAGGTCTTTAAAAACAAAAAAAACAAAAATTATTGGTGTTATTTTAAGTGATTTTATCGGTCCATACTTTAGCAGTTTATTAGCTGGAATTCAACATCAAGTACGAGAAGACGGATACGATGTTATTGTTATCTCAGGTATTGAAACAGGAGAACGATTTATTAGACAAAAACTTGTAGATGGAATGATTATGTTAAATCCAGCTATTGAAGATAGCGTAATAGGCGCTTATGCTAGTCACGAAACACCTTTTATCCTAATGGATCGCAAACTCGAAGGCGATGGAATTTATAACGTCATGATTAACAACCATGATGCTTTTACACAAATTATGAAACATCTAGTTCAACAAGGTAGTAAAAAAATTGCCTATATGAGTGGGGATACATTTGCATCTGACAATAACTATCGTCATGATGCTTATCAACAAGTCTTAAAAGATTATGAACTAACGTATTCAAGAACTTTTGAGTGTGATTATACAAAAGAAAAGGCATATCAAATCGTAAAACATTTAATTGAAAAACAAGAGGTTGACTTTGACACATTAGCCTGTGCTAATGACTTGATGGCAGTCGGAGCCATTGAAGCCTTTAAAGAAGCTGGAATCAATATTCCTAATGATATCATTGTTTCGGGATTTGATGATATTGAACTTTCACAATATTGTTATCCACAAATCACAACCTATCATATCAATCGCTATCAATGGGGGAGAAAAGCGGGCGAAATTATGATGCGTGCGATTAATAAAGAAGAAGGAATTCATACGCATGAATTTACAGGATATTTAATTGAGCGTGATTCAACAAAAAAGGCATCGAATTAATTTCGATGCTTTTTTAAAGGGGGAAAAACAGATGAATTACAAGTGGATTATTGAAAATCAAGTAGCTATCTCTTTAGAATCGCGAGAAAAATTATCATCAGAATCAATCTTTCAAACAATTGTAACCATTGAAAAAGAAGATTTCCGTTTAATTTGGAAATGGAATGACTCTAGTGAAGTTAGACACTATATGTATACTGTGGGCAATTATCCTAATCCAACAGAATTTGAACTTTATGAATTTCAACAATTTATTAACTATGAAATTAAACATCGTCGAAAGATTCTTTTATGGTTTCAATCAATCGATATGCAAGAAATTTATTTTAACTATTTAAAAATAAATCATCCACAAGTAGAGTTACCATTAAAGCTTGAACACTGTAAAGCATGCTATGAAAAGGGCTGTTTAACTGATTTATTTTGTCATACTTCTTCCATAGAAGATGGAATTAAAATTTTATCAACAGGAGAACTACTTTCATCAAGAAAAGTTCGTAAAGAAGATATCAACGTTTTAAGAATGGAATCGAGAAATGCAGCTGGCGATCCTGTGGACTATTTTGATTATGTCATGCTGTCTTACGGTAACTGTTTTTCCGGAGATCGTTTAGTAACAGAAAGACGAATTAATGACAATCCCACTGAATTAGACTTAACAACTAACTTCCAACCAGGCATTCGGTATTACTTTAATCGACAGGCCCTTCAACACCATCCTAACTTTTGTTGTGATGGCTATCATGCTGGTAAAGTAAAAGATCGAATTAACCTATTAGACCACCTACTTTGCTGTATTGTGCCGAAAACCCACGAACAATTAATTAAACAATTTGCTCATCCAAACTTATTATCTAAAATTATATTTTTAGAGACTATAGCAGATTTACACTTATGGACACATCAAGCCTATGAAACAGCAAAAAAATTCAATCATTAAAAACACGCCGAGTAGCGTGTTTTTAATTTAATTGTCGACAAATAAAAACAGTTATCTACAAACCATTCACACCCATGTGGACAAAAAACGACACTTATCTACAAGTTATTCACAGGATATCAACAAACAAAAATGTTGTAAAATCGACACTTTCAGACACTTATCCTCAATATCCACAATGCTTATTATTGTTTTTATTATTAAAAGAATATAATAATATATATTAATCGAATATTCGACAAGTTAATCTATAAAAAATATATAGCTCAGTGTTAGAATCCTTTTTATCCTATTTTCTAATATCCATAATTTTTAGACGGAACTAATTTCTACTTGTTAAAGTGATAAAAAAACCACTCTAGTTAGAGTGGCTTATTTTTTCTTTTTATTCTTAGAATGACCATATGATTTTGATTGTGAACGATAACCACCTTTTTGACCATTTTTTTGATTAGATTTAGTAGCAGGTTTTCCACTTTTACTTGGTAACTTTGGTTTAGCAGGTTTAATTAAACATTCAGGGCCATAACCCACTAAATCTAAACGTCCAGCCTTTTGTAATGCCTCATAAACTAAATCATAATTCTGTGGATTCTTATATTGAATTAATGCACGTTGCATTGCTTTCTCATGAGGATCTTTCGGTACATAAACAGGGGTCATCGTACGAGGATCAACTCCTGTATGGAACATCGTTGTGGATAACGTACCTGGAGTTGGATAGAAATCCTGTACCTGTTCAGGTTGATGATTAATATCACGTAAATATTCTGCCAACTCAATCGCTCCACGTAAATCACAGCCCGGATGTGAACTCATTAAATAAGGGACTAAATACTGATCCTTATCTAACTTTTGATTAATCGCATAATACTTCTTCACAAAACGATCATATAAAGAACGCGTTGGTTTTCCCATATAATGCAATACCGTATCCGAAACATGCTCAGGTGCAACCTTCAACTGCCCACTTACATGATGCTCCACTAATTCGCGGAAAAATTCATCATTCTTGTCATACATCACATAATCATAACGAATACCCGAACGCACAAAGACTTTCTTCACCTTCGGTAAAGTTCTTAACTTGCGTAAAAGATCAAGATAATCACTATGATCCACCTTCAGTTGTTTACAAGGATTTGGATGTAAACATTGCTTCTTCTTGCAGACACCTTTTGTCATCTGCTTATCACAACTTGGGGCATAGAAATTAGCCGTTGGTCCCCCAACATCATGAATATATCCTTTAAAATCAACATCCTCAGTAATTTTCTTTGCTTCTTCAATAATAGACTCTTTAGAACGAGTTTGAATCGTACGTCCTTGATGGAACGTCAAAGCACAGAAATTACATCCTCCGAAACATCCACGATTTGAAATTAAACTAAACTTCACTTCATCAATCGCCGGAATATGACCCATTTCTTCATACATCGGATGATACTTTCTCGTATAAGGAAGGGCATACGTATAATCCATTTCCTCTTGAGTTAAACGTTCACCTGGTGGATTTTGAACTACATACCAACCTTGGCAAGGCTCCACTAATGTCTTAGCGACAATTGAATCAGTATTTTCATACTGAATATTAAAACTTTTTGCATAGGTCATTTTATCCGCTACAATTTCCTCATAGCTTGGAAGCATAATATAATCATACGCGCGGTCTAAATCTTTTGTCTTCCATACTGAACCACGAATATAAACTAAATCTTCAACTGCAATTCCAGCATTTAAGGCATCTGCAACCTCAATAATAATTTTTTCACCCATACCATACAGTAATAAATCAGCCTTGGCATCTAACAATAACGAGCGACGTACTTTATCATCCCAATAATCATAATGAGCTAAACGACGTAAGGATGCCTCAATTCCACCCACAATAATCGGAACATCAGGATAAGCCTGACGTGCCATATGTGAATAAACAATCGTTGCACGATCAGGTCGTTTTCCCATCTCACCGTTCGGTGTATAAGAATCTTTTTTACGACGGCGCTTAGAAACCGAATAGTGATTTACCATGGAATCAATATTTCCTGAAGAAATTAAAAATCCTAAACGAGGCTTTCCAAAACGTCTAAACTCCTCAACATCTTTCCAGTTTGGCTGAGAAATGATACAAACCTTATAACCATATGCCTCAAGCGTTCTTGTAATAATAGCGGCTCCAAAAGAAGGATGATCCACATAAGCATCACCCGTAATATAAACAAAGTCAGCCTGTTCCCATCCACGCGCTTCCATTTCTTCACGTGTTACCGGTAAAAATTCTGACATATTATCACCTCATCAAATTCAATATATCGCCATTATAACAGGTTTATTCTAAAAACACGAACCACATTTATTAACAATAGACATAAAAAAAAACGACTTAATGTCGTTTTTTCACTCTATTCAAAAATGATACCCTCTGTTAAATAACTATTTTGATACAAATCTGTCAGACAATAATAAACTAAACAATCATTTTCACCAATCGATTGATAATTCACCACAAGACCTGATTCATCTACAACTAAAGGATCTCCTAAATAATAACTCCCATCATATTCCCCGTCATATGTATAACCATCTACTATAAAATTTAATATATCCCCCTCTTTAATCGGAACAAGTCCTCGAAGTAAAATAGAAGACTCATCATATCCATATCGATAACCAGCTACCTTCCCCTCCGGTTTTTCATTATCCCAGATTAAAATAATTTCAACCTCTTGATTATTTACATGAGCAGGGACATAACCATAAGACATCCACTTATCCCCATCCACTTCTTCACCCAGTGCATAAAAAGGCACAATATGATCATTAATAGCGACCCACGTATGGTCAAACGTCATCATCAAATCCCCATCATCATCAAACTCATAAAGATTATCAAAACCCAACTCCAAATAACCTTCCCCATCATCATAATAAACCTGGCACTCAACCTTTGAAATCAAATTCCAGTCCTCATCCGATAAAATAAGCGCATAATACTCTCCCTTATCCTCAATCTCCCAATCATAATCCATATAATTACAGTCCAACATCATTCTTACAAAAAGCTCCATAAACGAGACATACCCCTCATCTATCCCCAACTGCATATAAACATCCATCATTCCATCAAAATACTCAAGCTCTGAGTATGGAAAATAAACAGATATCCCACCTATATCATCAGATGAATTAGAACTGGCTTTATACTTTACACAATCATTAATAGCTTCAATGAGCACATCAGATTGCTCTAAATCAATTTCTTTTGCTAAATCTGCCAAATCAACATGGTCAATATCAGTATTTCCAAAGCTTTTACTCTCACTTCGTCCTTTAGAAATTAACTCAAAATTTTGATTATTTAAAACTAAATTAGCTTCCTCTAATAACATACAAAAACTTTCATACACAGATCCAATTTTTGATAAATCACCTACGGCGAGTGTTGCGCTCATTCCATGACTTTCAACTATACTTCTGTTTATATAATCATCCACAATTTGTTTTCCTAAATCTAAAGTCTCAATACTAGGATTCTTAGAAAGAGTCGTTAACCAGTCGGTATAATACCAGCCTCCTGCTGGTTCCGTTTCTTCGGAGGCAATCATATAATCGGCATAATCATCTAACACTAATCCGACCTCAATCGTAGACATTAAACAGGCATCAAACCCAATAAAGTCAAAATAGACGCCACCATCCTCTAATGCGGTCTCAAGCTCATAAATCTTCATCGGCACCTTATCAAAATTTTCATCTACAGCAAAACCATCCAAAGCCCCTCCACCATGGTCCCATAAAATTAACACATAACGGTCAGCCATAAAATGAGTTGCCGCATAAGAAATAAAATCACTTAACGTAGAAGGATCCGCCATGTCTTTAAGCCCTAAATTTTCATCTAATAAAACAAGTTCACCATTCTCAATCAAATAACGTTGATTAGTTTCAGTACTAATCACATCATTTTTCCATTGACGGGTTCCACCCGTTTCAATAATAACATTCACTTGCTCAGATAAATCAGCTGCAAGCATTTCTTCTAAATCCTTTGTTGCAGATCCAAGCTCAGACTCTAAATCAGATCCACACATATAAACCATAACCGTTACAACCGTATCATCATGAAGCGACTCGAACTGATCACAGCCGAGTAGCATTAACAAGCACAAAAAATAAACCCCTAAATACCTCAATTAAATCGCCTCCCATTCTCAATAAAAGTATATGGGAGAATCATTTAAAGATTGACATAAAAAGAGACTAATCTTAACGATTAGTCTCTTTTTGACATTTATTTAGAAGATTTCTTTTTCTTATCGTAAACAATATAAGCAACTGTTCCAGCAACCACAAGTAACGCTGCACCTGCGATTAATAAAACCTGAGCCCACTCACCATCAGATGAGATAGAATCATCAATCATTAACACATAAGATGAATGAGGTGTCACTGTTACAGAATCACCTTTCACAACCTCAATCACATCAGTTCCCGCTACCTCACCATTTGCAACTAATTGCCAATCAGCTGATTTTGGTAAAGTAATCACTTGCTCACTATCTGTCGCGTTGTGGATAACCGTAATATCAGACGCTGTATCCCCATTCGCATTATTTCCTAAATTGAAAGCAATCACACCAACAGGAACATCTTCCATAAACGTTAAATTCGCTTGAATATCTTCTTGTGCTGACATACGGAATGCTGGATGCGCACTACGAAGAGCGATTAATCCTTTATAGTAGTTATAAACATCAGCATTTTCTTCTTTCCAATTCCAATCGATTTGGTTTACCTCATCAGATGCATTATAACTATTATGATCTCCATCTTTCGTACGCATCATCTCAACACCAGCATGTAAGAAAGGAACACCTTGAGCAGTTAACACAATCGCATTCGCTTGCTTTTGCATTAATTTAATTGTTTCCTCATCAGCATCCGGTAACGTTGCAACTAACTTATCATAAAGCGTATTGTTGTCATGTGCTGAAACATAGTTAATTGATTGAGAAGCTTCAGTTGCCCAAGGACCGCGAGATCCTCCTGCTAATGAAACACGGTTATAATCAATTTGAGAATGCTTTGTCGCTCCAACAATACCAAACTTCACACGCTCATCAAAACTAAACTGTCCATTAACAAAACCAGGCTCTTCAGCATTGAATACACTACCTTTTACTCCATCGCGAATATCATCACTAAACATCCCGATACCAGGCATTTGAGACGCATAAATTTTTAATGCTGCCTCATTTTGTTCTAACGCAGAACCACCAGCATCCCAACCTTCACCATAAACAATGATTGTTGGATCAATCTCAGTTAAAGCTGCACGAACTTCATTCATCGTTTCAATATCATGTAACGCCATTAAGTCAAAACGGAATCCATCAATATGATACTCAGTTGCCCAGTACTTCACTGAATCCACAATAAACTTACGCATCATTGAGCGATCAGATGCTGTCTCATTTCCACAACCAGATCCATTTGAGAACCCACCATCAGTTGTTTGACGATAATAATATCCTGGTACAATCTTATTAAAATCAGAATCCGCTGTTGCTCCTGTATGGTTATAAACCACATCCATTACCACACGAATTCCATTTTCGTGTAAAGATTGGACCATTTGTTTAAACTCATTAATACGAACCTCACCATGCTCAGGATCCGTTGAATAAGACCCTTCAGGAACATTATAATTTTGAGGATCATAACCCCAGTTAAATTGAGGCTCATCTAATTTTGTCTCATCGATTGAACGATGATCAAATGCTGGAAGTAAATGCAGATGAGTAATACCCAAATCCGTTAAATGATCCGTTGCCCCCTCTTCAGTAAACTGTAAAAACTTCCCGATATTTTTAAATCCTGCTGACTCATGACTTGACCAGTCACGCATATGCAACTCATAAATCACCGCATCTGTTGGAGTTCCACTAAACTCAGGACTCACATCACTGGACCAGTTTTCAGGATCCGTTAAATCTAAATCAACAACCATTGCACGATTCCCATTTACCCCAACCGCACGAGCATAAGGATCAACTGCTTCGTTCGTTTGACCTGAAACCGTCACTTCATACGTATAATAAGTCAGATTCAAATCACCACTAACATCTGCAACCCAAGTTCCTTTAACATCACGAGTCATATCGATTTGCTCAATTAAATTATCTCCACTACCTGCTTCATATAAATTTAAAACGACATGACTAGCTGTTGGTGCCCATACTCTAAATGATGTTTTATCCTTAGAATAAGTAAATCCTAAATCATCACCTTCATAATAGAATGCATCATTAAACTCTTCAGAATCAAAAAGCCCTGTAAATGATACTTCGATTGCATCCTTAAATCCTTCTTTTGCAATCGTATAAGAATCCTCTAAACTAATATTCTCTTTTAATAAAGCAACAATTGTAGAACTAGACTCATCTAACATCACTTGATCTAATTCTAAAATATTTCCTTGGCTATCGCGTACTTCGACACCTTCCGTCGATGTAATTGGAGCTGCTCCTGTAAACATAATTTTATTTAACGACTTAAACGTTGCTGTTGATAAACGTGGCGTTAAATCAACATCTGCCTCACTATAATAAATATTAGAATCACCTTCTAATAAATAAACATTCAATACACCCTCAGTCGCTTTAGTTAAATCAATAAAACGATCCTGATCAATATCTCTAGAATCCCAGTTACCTTTTCGCATAATAATTCCAAGCTTATCGGCACCATTTAAATCCTTTAAATTAATCTTAAAGATCTTTCCATAATCATCTTCATCTTCAAATGAATAAGACAATCCTTCCTGACCGTCAACCCATCCCCAAATATTCCATTTCTTATACTTATCATCATATCGACGATAATGTACAAACACTTGAACCTCAGCTTCCTCATCACTTACAGTCGATACAGTATCATTACCTGCAGTCTCTAACTTCACAACTTCGCCACCGGCTCCCGCTGGTGCTTCAGTTAAATAACCACACTGCCCCTCAGAAACCCAAATCTCAGTATCATCCTCAACCTTGATTCGCTGGTCCTCATCACAGTTTTTCTCTTGCCAATCCCCCTTACGAATAATGAATCCCGCTTCATTGCCTTTGGCAACCTCAATCTCTGCAATATAACCAAAGTCATCTTTAGCAGTAAAATCAATTTGCTCCATATCCTCAGTCCCAGTATCCCAAGCCCAAATATTCCATTCATCGTATACTCCGTCAGTGCGTTGATAATGAATCGTCAACTTCGCATCATCCGTCGCATGAATCCTCCCATTTTGTAAAATAGATGTTACCATAATTGCTATTGCTAGCATCAAAGAAATTTTACGTCGCATACTAGACCCCCTATATAAAGTTACATTCCTAATTCTACCACAACCAAAGGTTTATAAGTATACGCTTACACAATGTCGTAATCGGTTACCTACAAAATAAAAAAGATAGTCCATTACGGACCATCTTCTACTGAAATTTGTAAAGTTTACTATCATTATTTAAAATCTCTTCAATTGGAAGAGGCTTAGAAATTAAATACCCTTGAACAAGCTCACAATAATTATCTAAAACATAACTCAACTCATCATAGGTCTCAATACCCTCAGCAACTAACTCAACGGCTAAATCATCTGCTAAATTTCTAATCAACTTCACAATCGCTTGCGTCTTCTTATTTTGATGAATATCTTTAATAAACGAACGATCAATCTTAATAACCTGTGCATTTAACTGATTTACATAGTGAATCGATGAATAGCCTGTTCCAAAATCGTCTAAAACAATTTGAACGCCCATTTTTTTCAAAGTCTCTAAATTCTTATTACCAATTGTAATATTATCAATTAAAATTTGCTCTGTAACTTCAATACAAATTTTATGAGCATCAACCTCATAAAATTTTAAATTATCTTCAATATACTTAACTAAAGTTTCATCCGCTAAAGTCACACCTGTAATATTGATTGATACCTTAGGAAACTCAACTCCCTCATGATCGTACTGATGAATTGTACGTAACACTTCTTTTAATACCCAAAAGTCTAATTGTTTAATATCGCTAATTTCATATAAGTAGGGTAAGAATGAACCTGGAGCAAGCGTCCCTCTATTTGGATGATTCCATCTGATTAACGCTTCTAATTTACTAACAATATTCGTTTTAGCATTGACAATGGGTTGGAAATATAAAACAAGCTCATCATTTGCTAGACCTTGAATAAATTCATTTCTAACACGAATCGATTCTAAATACTTTTCCTTTGTCGAAGCATTAATTGTTACAAAAAATTCATTTTTATCTTTAATTAAATGACGTTTTACATACTCATAATAAACTAAATATTGCTCATAAGGTTCAATTGGATACAGTTCCATACAGAATGCTTTAAATTGTCCAGAAAAAGAATAATTATTAATCACAATTCCATTATGAATTAAGTTATTTAAAAGTTCTAACTTTGTTTTGATTTCATTCAATTCTAAATTATGTGTTAATATTGCAAATTGGTGTTCCGATATTCTAGCCATCTTACTGTAAATAAATAAGCTTTTTAATCTCTCTACAAAGAAATTTAAAAATTCATTATTCGATTTATCGGTTAATCCACTTTGGTAACTTGTAATTGATAAATCAATAATGGTTAAGAATGAATCTTGGTATTGAATACTAGATTTTAACTCTTCAAATCTTCTTTTTAATCCTTCACTATTTAACGTATTTGTACTTCGATCGTGGAATGCTAAATATTTTACTTCATGAGCAATTTCATACAAATCAGAAACATCACGATTATATCCAATCGTAAAAGACTTCTTAATAATCGGCATTACATACTTTGTTCCACTTGTTTGAATCCAAATATACTTTCCATTACTATGCTTTACTTTTAAAACAATTTGATATCTACCATGTGTTTTTAATGATTCAATTGATTCTTCAAACTTTTTTCGATATTTTGGATGAATTAATGTTGGAAAAAAATTCTTATCTTTTATTTGATTATTATCAGCCAATCCAAGCAATTGATAATTTTGTTTTGACCACCAACTTACATCACGATTATCATAATAAATCCAATAGCCATCATGACTATTTTCAAGAATTTTATTTAATAAAATGATATGTTCGAGTTTATATCGACCAAAATATAAAATTATAAATAAAATCAATCCTCCTATAATATAGTTCATATTTTTTTCCTCCAATAAAACTTATATACCAGTATTATACAATTAAATTTGACAAATTCCTATATGACAAAAATTTCGCTTTCAAAAATAGGATAAAAGCTTTTATAACTGTTAAATCATGGTTTGTATCGTATATATTTATAAAGTTATTGCAATAATCATATAGAATCGTTAAAATAAGTTGTGCTATAATTAGTAGATAAAATTACACATTATGGATGATGATAAAATGAGCACAAATAAAATTAGTGGATTAGTTAGCTTTCATATGAAGCTAACGCAAGGACTCGATGTAACGGAAACGAAATTCGATACATCTGCCACATTATATAAAAAAAATGAAAAATTCTTTTTGTTTTTTAATGAAACTAATTTTGAAGATGATTCTATAACAAAATGCCGTTATGAAATGGACGATAACTCAGTTCGAATTCGTAGAGATGGACCAATTATTATGGATCAAATTTATAAGATTAGTGAGCTACAATCAGGATATATCAAGACTATCTATGGTCAATTAGATACAAAGTCTAAAACTCATCGGTTATCTTTAGAAATTTTAGACGCCACGTTAACTCTTAATTTAGATTACGATTTATTTGTATCTAATGAAAGAGCAGGTAATTATAAATTAACTGTTATATTCAATAAGGAGGATATCTAGCTAATATGATACAAACATTAAAAGAAAACTTAAAAGCAGAGATTAAACAAGCTGTTTTAACATGTGGATACATTACTGAGTCAGATGATTTAAATGTTATTTTAGAAAATTCAAAGGATGTAAGTCATGGGGATTATTCAACAAATATTGCTATGCAACTTACAAAGATAGCTAAAAAAAATCCTCGTATGATTGCAGAAGAAATTCTTAATAATTTTAATGCTGAGTCTGCGAATGTAGAAAAAATTGAAATTGCTGGGCCTGGGTTCATTAACTTTTTCATGAAAAAATCTGCATTTACGCAATCGATTAAAAATATTATTGAGTTAGGTCATGAGTTTGGTACTAGCAAAAGTGGAAATGGATTAAAATACAACGTAGAATACGTTTCGGCTAATCCAACTGGAGACTTACATTTAGGACATGCTCGTGGTGCTGCATTAGGAGATTCTTTATGTAGAATTTTAACTAAAGCAGGGTACGATGTAACTCGTGAATACTATGTAAATGATGCTGGAAATCAAATTCATAACTTAGTTATTTCAGCATATGCACGCTACTTGCAAGCTTTAGGTTTAGAAGCTGAAATGCCAGAAGACGGGTATCATGGGCCAGACATCATTGCTTTAGGACAATCTATGGTGGAACAATATGGTGATAAACTTGTTAATAAATTAGACGAAAACTACAAGTTAATTCGTGAAATGTCACTTGAATATGAATTAAATAAAATTCGTAAAGACTTAGATATGTTCGGTGTGGAGTTTGATATGTACACAAGTGAGCAAGAGTTATATGATAATAACTTAGTACAAGAGTCTATTAAATTACTAGAAGAAAAAGGATTCATCTATGAAGAAGATGGAGCAGTTTGGTTCCGTTCGACTGATTTTGGTGATGACAAAGATCGTGTATTAAAGAAATCAGATGGTTCGTACACTTATTTAACTCCAGATATTGCTAATCATATTGAGAAATTAAAACGTGGTAATGATAAATTAGTAGATATTTGGGGAGCAGACCATCACGGATATATTGCGCGCGTAAAGGCATCTATGCAGGCTTTAGGATATGAAGCGGATAAATTAGAAGTAGATATTATTCAAATGGTTCGTCTAATTAAAGATGGTGAAGAATTTAAAATGTCTAAACGTACAGGGAAAGCTGTAACAATTCGTGAATTAGTAGATGAAGTAGGTGTAGATGCAGTACGTTATTTCTTTGTTATGCGTAGTGGAGAAACACAAATGGATTTCGATTTAGATTTAGCAACTAAAAAATCAAATGAAAATCCTGTTTATTATGCGCAATACGCTCATGCCCGTACTTGTTCAATTTTACGACAAGCTGAAGAAAAAGGCTTTAATGTAGAATTAAAAGATCAATATAATCACATTACCCACGAAAAAGAATTTGAGGTAATCAAATTAATGGGGGATTTCCCTATTGTTGTTGGAGATGCAGCTAACAAAAGACGACCTCATTTAATTTGTAATTATATTAATGATCTTGCCACAGCATTCCACAGTTTATATAATGCAGAAAAAGTAATTAATGAAGAGAATGTTGAGAAGACTAATGAAAAATTAGCTTTAATTAAAGCTCTAGAAATTACAATCAAAAATGCATTAGAATTAATTGGGGTATCAGCTCCAGAACGTATGTAATTATCATAAGGAGGAATAAAAATGACAATTAACCAAGAAATGTCAATGTTAGAAGTAGCAGAATTACTAATTCAACGTAAAATTAAACCTCAAAAATTCGAGAAGATTGCAAAAGAAGTTTGTGAAATGATGGGCTTAACAGATGATGAATTCCAATCGAAATTAGCTCAGTTTTATACTGATTTAACGTTAAGTGGAAAGTTTGTAACAGTTGGAGAAGATAAATGGGATTTAAAATCACGTCAAAAGTATGATGTGGCTAATTATGATACATATGACATTGATTTTGATGATGAAGAAATTGAAGTTGTTACTGAAGATGGATTTGACGTTTATCCAGAAGAAAATGAAGAATTCATAGTAGAGCCTGAGGATGAAACTGAAAAAGAAAAATATCTAGAAGACGAAGAAGAAACAGAAGATGATTATAGCGATGAAAGTGATGCAGAAGTTGAAGAAGAAACAGATGAGTTTGAAGGCTTAGCTATTTATAGCGAAGATGACTTTGAGTAATGATGTAATAAAAGACTCCTTTTAGAGAAAAATCCCTCTATATTAGATTTTTGATCTAATATAGAGGGATTTTTTATTAAAAGATTAAACAGTAATAAAAAATATAAAATTAATTCAAGAGATTTCTTAGAATATAAACAAGAGGGGAAATAGGTTAGATTTGAAGAAAAATATTTAGTATTCGTGCGAGACAAAAATTACCCTAAATGCTTATTGAATTTCCCTATTAATTTATAAATTTTATATAATTAAATGTAATTTCAAAAAAAAGATAAAAAAATGGATAAAAGGTTTGACAACTTTCGACAGACATGATAAGATAATCAAGTCGTCGAAAGAAGACAAAAAAAGAAATCGAAAGATTTTAAAAAAACTTCAAAAAAGTGTTTGACAGAAAGAGTTAAACATGATAAGATAATCAAGTCGCTGAAACAAGTGACAAAGAAGTTCTTTGAAAACTAAACAGAACGTCAACAAACATTACTTTAAGAAAATAAGTTTCTTAAAAGAAGCTTAGGATATAAACAAACTATTATGGAGAGTTTGATCCTGGCTCAGGATGAACGCTGGCGGCGTGCCTAATACATGCAAGTCGAGCGAACCACTTCGGTGGTGAGCGGCGAACGGGTGAGTAACACGTAGGTTATCTGCCCATCAGACGGGGACAACGATTGGAAACGATCGCTAATACCGGATAGGACGAAAGTTTAAAGGTGCTTCGGCACCACTGATGGATGAGCCTGCGGCGCATTAGCTAGTTGGTAGGGTAAAGGCCTACCAAGGCGACGATGCGTAGCCGACCTGAGAGGGTGAACGGCCACACTGGGACTGAGACACGGCCCAGACTCCTACGGGAGGCAGCAGTAGGGAATCTTCGGCAATGGGCGAAAGCCTGACCGAGCAACGCCGCGTGAATGATGAAGGCCTTCGGGTTGTAAAATTCTGTTATAAGGGAAGAATGGCTCTAGTAGGAAATGGCTAGAGTGTGACGGTACCTTATGAGAAAGCCACGGCTAACTACGTGCCAGCAGCCGCGGTAATACGTAGGTGGCGAGCGTTATCCGGAATTATTGGGCGTAAAGAGCGCGCAGGTGGTTGATTAAGTCTGATGTGAAAGCCCACGGCTTAACCGTGGAGGGTCATTGGAAACTGGTCAACTTGAGTGCAGAAGAGGGAAGTGGAATTCCATGTGTAGCGGTGAAATGCGTAGAGATATGGAGGAACACCAGTGGCGAAGGCGGCTTCCTGGTCTGTAACTGACACTGAGGCGCGAAAGCGTGGGGAGCAAACAGGATTAGATACCCTGGTAGTCCACGCCGTAAACGATGAGTGCTAAGTGTTGGGGGTCGAACCTCAGTGCTGAAGTTAACGCATTAAGCACTCCGCCTGGGGAGTACGGTCGCAAGACTGAAACTCAAAGGAATTGACGGGGACCCGCACAAGCGGTGGAGCATGTGGTTTAATTCGAAGCAACGCGAAGAACCTTACCAGGTCTTGACATACCAGTGACCGTCCTAGAGATAGGATTTTCCCTTCGGGGACAATGGATACAGGTGGTGCATGGTTGTCGTCAGCTCGTGTCGTGAGATGTTGGGTTAAGTCCCGCAACGAGCGCAACCCCTGTCGTTAGTTGCCAGCATTCAGTTGGGGACTCTAACGAGACTGCCAGTGACAAACTGGAGGAAGGTGGGGATGACGTCAAATCATCATGCCCCTTATGACCTGGGCTACACACGTGCTACAATGGTTGGTACAAAGAGAAGCGAAGCGGTGACGTGGAGCAAACCTCATAAAGCCAATCTCAGTTCGGATTGTAGGCTGCAACTCGCCTACATGAAGTTGGAATCGCTAGTAATCGCGAATCAGCATGTCGCGGTGAATACGTTCCCGGGTCTTGTACACACCGCCCGTCACACCACGAGAGTTTACAACACCCGAAGTCAGTGGCCTAACCGCAAGGAGGGAGCTGCCTAAGGTGGGGTAGATGATTGGGGTGAAGTCGTAACAAGGTATCCCTACCGGAAGGTGGGGATGGATCACCTCCTTTCTATGGAGAAAGAGACGTTCTGTTTAGTTTTGGAAGAATTTCTTCCAAAAGTTGATCTTTGAAAACTAGATATCTTCAAACAGAAGAAAAAAATAAAGAATTATTTTTTATAGGTTAAGTGAATAAGGGCGCACGGAGGATGCCTTGGCACTAGGAGTCGAAGAAGGACGCGACAAACGGCGAAACGCCTCGGGGAGCTGTAAGTGAGCTTTGATCCGGGGATATCCGAATGGGGAAACCCGCTAGTGGTTATACGCTAGCACCATATGGTGAATACATAGCCATATAGGAGACAGACCCAGGGAACTGAAACATCTAAGTACCTGGAGGAAAAGAAAGAAAAATCGATTCCCGTAGTAGCGGCGAGCGAAGTGGGAAGAGCCCAAACCGGCACTAGCCGGGGTTGTAGGACCTTCATAATTGACAAATCATGATAGCCGAGTGGTCTGGGAAGGCCAACCGGAGAGGGTGAGAGTCCCGTAGGTGAAATTGTGAAATGCATGGAAGGAATCCTGAGTACGGCGGGACACGTGGAATCCCGTCGGAATCAACGAGGACCATCTCGTAAGGCTAAATACTACCTAGTGACCGATAGTGAACCAGTACCGTGAGGGAAAGGTGAAAAGAACCCCGGAAGGGGAGTGAAAGAGAACCTGAAACCGTGTGCCTACAAATAGTCAGAGCCCGTTAATGGGTGATGGCGTGCCTTTTGTAGAATGAACCGGCGAGTTACGATATCGTGCGAGGTTAAGCAGAAGATGCGGAGCCGTAGCGAAAGCGAGTCTGAATAGGGCGAAGAGTACGATGTTGTAGACCCGAAACCGTGTGAGCTAGCCATGAGCAGGCTGAAGGTCAGGTAACACTGACTGGAGGGCCGAACCAGGGCACGTTGAAAAGTGCTTGGATGACTTGTGGCTAGGGGTGAAATTCCAATCGAACACGGATATAGCTGGTTCTCTCCGAAATAGCTTTAGGGCTAGCCTCGATGGCAAGTCTACTGGAGGTAGAGCACTGAATGGGTGATGGCCCCACCTCGGGGTACTGATCTCAATCAAACTCCGAATGCCAGATAGATATCATCGGGAGTCAGACTGTGGGTGATAAGGTCCATGGTCAAAAGGGAAAGAGCCCAGACCGCCAGCTAAGGCCCCCAAGTGTCCGTTAAGTGGAAAAGGATGTGGAGATGCACAGACAACTAGGAGGTTGGCTTAGAAGCAGCCATCCTTTAAAGAGTGCGTAATAGCTCACTAGTCGAGTGACTCTGCGCCGAAAATGTACCGGGGCTAAACGGACCGCCGAAGCTGCGGATTGACACTTAGGTGTCAGTGGTAGGAGAGCGTTCTAACAGCGGAGAAGCAGTACCGGAAGGAGCTGTGGAGCGGTTAGAAGTGAGAATGCCGGTGTGAGTAGCGAAAGATAGGTGAGAATCCTATCCATCGAAAGCCTAAGGTTTCCAGGGGAAGGCTCGTCCGCCCTGGGTAAGTCGGGACCTAAGGTGAGGCCGAAAGGCGTAGCCGATGGACAACAGGTTGATATTCCTGTACCACTTATTAAACTGATGGAGTGACGGAGAAGGCTAAGTTGAGCGTGTTAATGGATTCACGTGTAAGCAGTGAGGTGGTCATGTAGGCAAATCCGCATGGCATAACATTGAGCTGTGATGCCGAAGCCGTATGGCGAAGTCAACTGATGTCACGCTTCCAAGAAAAGCTTCTAGGGTTAATTTAGTAAGTGCCCGTACCGATAACCGACACAGGTAGGCGAGGAGAGAATCCTAAGATGAGCGAGAGAACTCTTGTTAAGGAACTCGGCAAAATGACCCCGTAACTTCGGGAGAAGGGGTGCTTGTGAAAGCAAGCCGCAGTGAATAGGCCCAGGCGACTGTTTATCAAAAACACAGGTCTCTGCTAAACCGCAAGGTGATGTATAGGGGCTGACGCCTGCCCGGTGCTGGAAGGTTAAGAGGAGAGGTTAGCGCAAGCGAAGCTTTGAATTGAAGCCCCAGTAAACGGCGGCCGTAACTATAACGGTCCTAAGGTAGCGAAATTCCTTGTCGGGTAAGTTCCGACCCGCACGAAAGGCGTAACGATCTGGGCGCTGTCTCAACAAGAGACTCGGTGAAATCATAGTACCTGTGAAGATGCAGGTTACCCGCGACAGGACGGAAAGACCCCGTGGAGCTTTACTGTAGCTTGATATTGAGCACTGGTGACACATGTACAGGATAGGTAGGAGACGAAGAAGCCAGGACGCCAGTCTTGGTGGAGTCGCTGTTGGGATACTACCCTTGTGTTACTGGGGTTCTAACCCGTGGCCATGATCTGGTCAGGGAACAGTGTCAGGTGGGCAGTTTGACTGGGGCGGTCGCCTCCCAAAGAGTAACGGAGGCGCCCAAAGGTTCCCTCAGAATGGTTGGAAATCATTCGAAGAGTGTAAAGGCAGAAGGGAGCTTGACTGCGAGACCTACAAGTCGAGCAGGGACGAAAGTCGGGCTTAGTGATCCGGCGGTACCGAATGGAAGGGCCGTCGCTCAACGGATAAAAGCTACCCCGGGGATAACAGGCTGATCTCCCCCAAGAGTTCACATCGACGGGGAGGTTTGGCACCTCGATGTCGGCTCATCGCATCCTGGGGCTGTAGTCGGTCCCAAGGGTTGGGCTGTTCGCCCATTAAAGCGGTACGCGAGCTGGGTTCAGAACGTCGTGAGACAGTTCGGTCCCTATCCGTCGTGGGCGTAGGAAATTTGAGAGGAGCTGTCCTTAGTACGAGAGGACCGGGATGGACACACCGCTGGTGTACCAGTTGTTCTGCCAGGAGCATAGCTGGGTAGCTACGTGTGGACGGGATAAACGCTGAAAGCATCTAAGCGTGAAGCCCCCCTCAAGATGAGATTTCCCATTCGAAAGAAGTAAGATCCCTTGAAGACGACAAGGTAGATAGGTCAGAAGTGGAAGTGTGGTGACACATGGAGCGGACTGATACTAATCGATCGAGGACTTAACCAAAGAAACTGAAGAAGATATCTAGTTTTGGAAGATTAACGAAAGAATCTCCAAAAGGTCTAGTGACGATGGCAAGGAGGGCACACCTGTTCCCATACCGAACACAGAAGTTAAGCTCCTTAGCGCCGAGGGTAGTACGCAAGTGCGAGAGTAGGACGTTGCTGGGCCAAAGAAATGCGGGTGTAGTTTAATGGTAGAACTTCAGCCTTCCAAGCTGACTGTGAGAGTTCGATTCTCTTCACCCGCTCCAATAGCGAATAGTGCACTCGAAAGAGTGCTTTTTTTGTGCGAAAAATCAGGAAATGAAGAACAGGGATTCAGAAGAGTAATGAAGAAAAAACATTTCTTTCAATGATCTTTACGTGAATTTTTATAGTTAGAATATATTATTATTTAGATATATTTTATTTTTAATGTTGTATTATTATTTTTTTTCTGATAATATAGTCAAGAGCCTTAAAAATAGATGCATAGCTCTCCACTAGTGGAGGGCTTATTTTTTTTATGTAGGAAATTGAGTACAGGAGGATTTTAATATGACAAAATATATATTTGTTACAGGAGGAGTTGTTTCATCTTTAGGAAAAGGAATTACGGCATCTTCTCTTGGGCGTTTATTAAAAAATAGAGGTTTAAAAGTTTTTATGCAAAAATTTGATCCGTATATTAATGTTGATCCAGGAACTATGAGTCCATACCAACATGGTGAAGTATTTGTAACGGATGATGGAGCGGAGACTGATTTAGATTTAGGTCATTATGAGCGTTTTATTGATGAAAATTTATCACAAAACTCAAATATTACTACAGGGCGTGTTTATTCAAACGTAATTGAAAAGGAGCGCCGTGGTGAGTATTTAGGAGCAACTGTGCAAGTAATTCCACATATTACTAATGAAATTAAGTCTAAGCTACTTGCTGCAGCACAGGATAGTGGTGCAGATGTTATTATTACTGAGATTGGTGGAACAGTTGGTGATATTGAATCTTTACCTTTTTTAGAGGCTATTAGACAAGCCCGTAAAGATTTTGGATATCATAATACTTTATATATTCATAATACTCTAGTACCTTTCTTAAAGGTTGCAGGTGAAATTAAAACTAAGCCAACGCAACATAGTGTAAAAGAATTATTATCTTTAGGAATTCAACCTGATGTGATTGTTTTACGTACAGAAGTTGATATTGAAGATCATGTTAAAGAGAAGATTTCTTCATTCTGTAATGTTCCTAAGGAAGCTGTTGTACAGTGTATTGATGCAGAAATTTTATATGAAGTGCCAATGCACTTAAAGGCTCAAGGGTTAGATGATTATGTTTGTAAACATTTCGGAATCGAGGTTCCTGAGGCTGATATGTCTGAATGGGAAGAGTTAATTAATGTTGTGCGTTATTTAGAAGGCGATGTAAATATCGCGTTAGTTGGTAAATATGTAGCATTGCCAGATGCTTATTTATCAGTGGTTGAGGCGTTAAAACATGCCGGATATCATTATGGTAAGAAGGTTAAGATTAAATGGGTAGATTCTGAGAAAGTGACTGAGGAGTCTGTTGCTGAAATCTTTGCTGATGTTGATGGTATTTTAGTTCCTGGTGGATTTGGAAATCGCGGTGTTGAAGGTAAGATTTTAGCATGTCAGTTTGCTCGTGAAAATAATGTACCTTATTTCGGAATTTGTTTAGGGATGCAAATTGCTGCAATTGAGTATGCTCGTCATGTTGCTAAATTAGAAGGAGCTAATTCGACTGAGTTTGATGAGAAAGCTGCTTATGCTTTATTTGATTATTTACCAGATCAATATGAAGGGATTGAGATGGGAGGTACTTTACGTTTAGGGTTATATGATTGTAGAGTAACTGAAGGGACTAAGGCATTTGAGGCTTATCAGTCTGTAAATGTTAAGGAGCGTCACCGTCATCGTTATGAGTTTAATAATCAGTATAAGGCTATTTTAGAGGATGCTGGGTTAGTGTTCTCTGGTATTAATCCTCAAACTGGGTTAGTTGAGATTATTGAGATTCCTGAACATCGTTGGTTTGTTGCTGGACAATTCCATCCGGAATTCTTATCTCGTCCTCAACGTCCACAACCTTTATTCCGTGAGTTTATTAATGCGGCAATTACTTATAGTAATGAACAAAAATAGGTGATATGATGTCTGAGTTTAGCATTAAACCCAATGTAGTTAGTATTGCTAGATCGAAAAGAAAGTTTATTTATTTTGGAATTTTACTTTTAATTGTTAATTTTTATTTTGTTGCCCAGTATGTAAGGTTGATGTTAGATGAGCAGTCTTTTGGATATTATTTATTTGTTCTTGCGTTAGTAAATTTACCTATCTTTGTGGTATCTATTGTTTTGCTATTAGTTCCTACGATTCATAAGCATTATTATTGTGGGGTTTCTTATGTGTTTAAGGAGAATGCTCTAGTTATTCCAAATTGTGTGATTAATAGTTCTGATATTAGTGCTTTTGAGGATGTTGAATTTATTAGAGGTTTTTATAGGTTTTATATTTATTCTTTGGATAAATGCTATGATTTACATGGCATTTGTGAAGAAGATTTAGTGAAAATTAAAGAGTGGTTGGAAAAAAAGAAGGGATAATACCTTCTTTTTTTCATTAGGTCTTGTTGTACTGTATGGAAAATTTTATAATATAATTAAAACGTATTCATAATAGGGGTTATGAGATGAAGAAGGTTATTGTTTTATTTGTTTTGTTATTCTTGGGTTGTATGGATGTTCTAGCAACTGATGTGGTAACATCAGTGAGTTTGTCTGAAAATGAAGAAATTTGGTTGGAAAATTCTACTCAAATTAAATATATTATAGGATATCCAGCTTCGATTACACCTTTGAATTATTCGTATTTTTCTAGTTCTTTAAAGGGTGTGGTGACTGATATTTCCCAGGAATTTAATGTAGCCACGGATAAGTATTTGTATTCGGTACCTGTGACTGAGGTGAAGCAGAATAGGGATGTTATTGATTTTGGAATTGTGGATGTGATGATTTCGGGTAGGTTAGATGATTACGGGAATTTATTTTATAGTAGTCCGATTCATGAGTTTGAGTATACTTTTTTTGTAAATTCATCTAGTGATATAAAGAGTTTAGACGAAATAACGGGGAAAAGGGTCGGGGTTGTTTATAATGATTCTAATATTGGAAAGTATTTAGATTCCTTTGTGGAGTATCCGAATTATATTAGATTGTATGAGGCGCTTGATATGGGTGAGGTTGATTGTATTTTTGTGCCAGGTGATTTGTTTATGTATCAGAGTGCAGTGAATGAGTTGCGTGAGGTGAAGGTGTCTGAGTATAGTGGTTCAGCTTGGTATTTTGTTTCGGATAAACGCAATTTAATTTCGATTTTGAATAAGGTCATGGCACGAATGCAGACGGTTGAGGAGTATGCGGATACATTTATGAATCATCAAAATTCACTGAATAGTAAGTTGTATGATATTGATAAGAAGACGCATGAGTGGTTGTTTTATGATAAGCCTATGATGCGAGTTGGTGTTTATGATGTAGCTCCGTTTATGTATCAAAATGGTGAGTCTGTTGGTGGTTTGCTTGATTATATTGTGAAGCAGATCAAGACGAATTTTGGTATGGAGTTTGAGTTTGTTTTTGGTGAGTATGAGGAGTTAAAGGGTTTATATGATAGTGGTGAGATTGATATTTTACCCGTTTTTAATTTTGATTTTGTTAGTGATGGATATGATGTTTATCAAGGACAGCTTAATGCATATGCGAATTACGATCAGTTGTTGATTCACGATGAAATTAGTAAGAATAGCTCTGTTAAGATTGGGAGTATTTTAGGTCCGATTGTTTATAGTCAGGGTTTTTTGAATTTTAATCATTTAAATTCAAGGGGATTTGTCATTGATAGTACGCTTACTCATTTAATTGAGTCGTTGGATCATGAGATTCAATATTTGGTGATGGATCCTGTTTATTTGGATTATTTTGAGCAGTATGAGTTGTATCAAAAAGGGAAAATGGGCAAATATACGTTTTCTTTATTAGTGCAGGATGATCCATTTTATAAGAATTTATTTGATGCGATTAGCAAGCGCGATTTTTTAGATGATAAGTATTCAACTTTGTTAGCGACTGAGATGTATTTGTATGAGATGTCAAAGCTTCGTGATAACCTTTATTCGATGCAGCAACAACGGCTTCTTTTATTGGGGGTTTTTATTGTAACGATGGGTGTTATTGGTGTGTTATATCGTCAAAGGTATATGGATAAGAAGACGGAGTATTTGAAGTATACAGATTATGCAACAGGTCTTTTAAATCGAGTGGGATATGAAAATGAGATGAATAAGGTTTTGAAGAGGCGTCAACACTTTGCTTTTATCATTTTTGATATTGATTATTTTAAATCGATTAATGATACGTATGGCCATTTGATTGGAGACAAGGTAATTGAGCATGTGGCCTATACGATTAAGAGTTGTACAAGAAAAGGTGATATTATTTGTCGATTAGGTGGAGATGAGTTTGTACTTTGTCTGATGATGGATGATATTGCTAAGGTTTGTACGGTTTTAGAGGCTATTCAAGAGGAGATGTTTGATTATAGTGAGGATTTAAAGGTTACAGCTTCAATTGGTGTTACAATATATGAAGGTCAGGATTGTGGGATGGAGATGTTATATCATGAGGCAGACCAGGCTCTTTATAAAAGTAAGAAGAATGGTCGCAATCAATTTAATATTTTTTCAAAGTAGGGGTTGTGTTGATAGAGTTTTTTGGTATAATGTAAATGTTAAATCCTATTTTCAAAGGTGACTTAAAAATGAAGATGACTAATTTGGAAACTAAATTGATAAATTTAATATATATTTTAAACGTATAGCACTCTATGTTCGCATAGAGTGCTTTTTGTTTGGTATATACCAGATTAGTTAGAAGGAGAGCTGAGAAATTGATGAGTAAGTATGATGTGGTTATTGTTGGTGCAGGGCCTGCAGGAATTTTTGCAGCGTATGAGTTATCTAAGAAAAATGAAAATTTAAAAGTAGCATTAGTCGATAAAGGATTAGATATTTACAAGAGAAGATGTCCAATTCTTGAACATAAAATTAAGAAATGTCCAGTGATTAAGGATCATGTGGGATGTATGCCAGCTTGTTCAATTACGAATGGGTTTGGTGGAGCAGGTGCTTATTCAGATGGAAAGTTTAATATTACACATGAGTTTGGTGGATGGATGACAGATTATTTATCAAATTCAGTGGTTGAAGATTTAATTGATTATGTGGATGGAATTAACTTAGAGCATGGGGCAACGACTGATATTACGGATCCAACGACTGATAAAGTACGTGAGATTGAGAAGCGTGGTTATGCAGTTGGACTGAAGCTATTACGTGCGAAGGTTCGTCATTTAGGAACTGAACAAAACTTAGAAATTTTAAAGAGTATTTATGAGGAATTGAAGGATCGCGTAGATTATCACTTCAAGACCGAAGTTAAAGAGGTTTTAACTGAGGATGGGGAAGTAAAAGGTGTGTTATTAGCCAATGGTGAAGTGATGGAAACGAAATATGTTTTCCTAGCCCCTGGTCGTGATGGATCTGTGTGGTTAAAAGATGTGATGAATAGTCAAGGAATTCCGATGAAGAATTTACAGGTGGATATTGGGGTTCGTGTTGAGACATCTGATATTGTTATGCAAGAGATTAATGAGCATTTGTATGAAGGAAAGTTTATGTATCGTACGAGTGTTGGAACGGTAGTTCGTACGTTCTGTTCAAATCCTTCAGGACATGTTGTAGTTGAAAATCATTCGGGAACGATGTTGGCAAATGGACATGCGTATAAGGATCCAAAGCTTGGAAGTAAGAATACGAACTTTGCTTTATTAGTATCACATACGTTTGAAGAGCCGTTTGATCAACCAAATGAGTTTGCACATGAGGTATCTCATTTAGCAAATAAATTGTCAAATGGATCGATTATTGTTCAAAAATATGGTGATATTTTAAGAGGGCGTCGTACGACTGAGAAACGTTTGAAAGAAGGATTTGTTGATCCAACGTTAAAAGAAGCTGTACCAGGTGACTTAGGATTAGTTCTTCCATATAACACAATGAAGTCATTGATTGAGATGACTGAGGCGTTAGATCATGTAACACCAGGGATTGCATCAGAACATACGTTATTCTACGGAGTAGAGGCAAAGTTCTACTCAGCACGTCCTGAGATTAATGATAAATTTGAAACAAAGGTTAAAGGATTATTCGTTGGTGGGGATGGCGCTGGTGTAACGCGTGGTCTTGCACAAGCTGGAGCAAGTGGTGTTTGGGTAGCTCGTCAAATTTTAGAACGTTATTAATTGAAAGGTGGATATTAAAATGACAAAGACAGTAGTAGTTGTAGGAACTCAATGGGGAGATGAAGGTAAAGGAAAGATTACAGATTATTTAGCACAACGTGCTGATATTGTAGCTCGTTATCAAGGTGGTAATAATGCAGGACATACGATTGAATTTAACGGACAACAGTTTAAGTTACGTTTAATTCCTTCTGGAATTTTTAGTGCTGAGAAAGTTATTTTAGGAAATGGGATGGTTATTAATCCTGAGGCATTACTTGAAGAAATCGCGTATCTAAATGAAGGTGGAGTTTCAACTAATCATATTCGTATTTCTAATAGAGCACATGTGATTTTCCCTTATCATATTGAGTTAGATGGTCTTCAAGAAGAGTTAAAAGGTGATCGTAAGGTTGGAACAACGAAGCGTGGAATCGGACCTTGCTATACAGATAAGTATGCACGTTGTGGAATTCGTATTGGAGATTTAATGGATAAGGAGTTATTTGCTGAGCTTTTACTTGAGCAAGTAACGGCTAAGAATGAGATTTTAGCGAAGTACGGTAAGCCAACATTCTCATTTGAAGAGATTTATACAAAATATTGTGAGTATGCTGAGGTTATTCGTCCTTATGTGACAGATACTTCTTATGAGTTAGATGAGGCGTTAACTGAAGGTAAAAAAGTTTTATTTGAAGGGGCTCAAGGGGTTATGCTTGATGTGGATCATGGAACTTATCCATTTGTTACGTCTTCAAACCCATCAGCTGGAGCAGTTACAACTGGTTTAGGAGTTGGACCTACTAAGATTGATGAAGTTATTGGGGTTGTTAAGGCTTATTCAACTCGTGTTGGAGAAGGTGCATTCCCATCTGAGTTACATTGTGAGATTGGAGCACGTATTCGTGAAATCGGACGTGAGTATGGAACGGTAACTGGTCGTCCTCGTCGTATTGGATGGTTTGATAGTGTAGTTGTTTCTCATACTCGTCGTGTAAGTGGATTAACTGGAATCTCAGTTAACTTATTAGATGTTTTATCAGGTTTAGATACATTAAAAATTTGTACGGCTTATGAGTTAGATGGACAAGTAATCAAATATGTTCCATCAACAATTCGTGAGTTTGAACGCTGTGTACCAGTTTATGAAGAGATGCCAGGATGGCAAGAAGATATTACTGGAGTAACATCATTTGAAGAGTTACCAGTAGCAGCTCAAAATTATTTACGACGTATTGAAGAATTAGTTGGAGCACCAATTGCAATCTTCAGTGTTGGTCCAGACCGTGAACAAACAATCTTAATGAAAGAATTATTAGTCTAACTCGGTGCTTTGCATCGTTAGTTAGACTATATGTCGCAATAAGCGGCGATATCTAGTTAAGTGATAGCAACGAAAGTTGCGAGTAATTAGGGATATGGTTAGAGTTAGAAGTTTGAAGGCATATTCGTTCTAGACATCGCAACAAGCGGTGATATCCTTTCAAGTGATAATTCGTAGCGGGAATTTAGTTATTCGTGGGGAAGCGAATAATTGATGGTACCGGATTATCAGTAATATATGAGAAATAGAAAATCAAAGTGGGGACTTTTGATATATGAGAAGCAACGTCGTTTTTGAGACGTTGCTTTTTTTTGGAAATATTGTACAATGGTAGTACATGAAAGTTATAGAAGGGATGAATACGTGGATGAATAAGTGGTATTATATTATTTTTATTGTTTGTCTTTATTTTTTTAATGAGGCTTTCAATCAGTATATTGTGATGCATGGTTTGATTCAAGGATTGATTGTGGGGTTAGTTATTGCGTTTTTATGTAAGTTCATTTTTAATATGGTGACGAAGACGATTGTATTTGTGGCGGTTGTTTGTGCATTAATTGCATTTTTAGTTTCGGCAGGTTATATTGAGTTACCAATGGGACTTCAGGAGTTATTTAATTTTGGGATGTTGTTTACTTTGAAATAATTGGTTTTTACATATATTTCACATTTTTTTCAAATATAAGAGGGAGTTTTAAGTTATAATAAATTTAGATATTACTAGATTATATAAGGAGTAATAGTCATGAAGAAGATTTTAATTGCTTTAGTTGCAGTTGTTATTATAGCAGTTGGCGTTAATATGTTTTTTCCTAGTGTCAATTCGATTACTGATTTTAAACATATTAATTATACAGAGGCCTTTGATCAGAAGGATTCTGAGTATTATGTGTACTTTTATCAGGAGACTTGTGGTTTATGTCAGCAGTTTGGTCCTGAACTAGTAGCAGCTCATAATGATGAGAATGTTCCTGTTTATGTGGTTGATATGGCAGCTGATGAAAACTTAGATGCTTGGTATGATTGGGAGGCCCATGATTTAGATTATACAAAAGTCATTGGTAAGATGGAAAATGGTGTTGAAGTTTTAAATGAGGGTGAGAGTCGTGCTCTTTATCCTTCAAATGAAGGATGGACGATTTCAACTAATCAAAGTAATGAGATTGTAGCATATAATAGTCATGCTAATAATAATGTGACTCCACAATCTGCACAACAACTTGAGATTTCAGGAACACCAACTTTATTAAAAGTTAAAGATGGTCAGTTTGCAGGATATGGAGAAGGTATCACTGAAGATCGTGCCTTACTAGCAACTTATGGACAATAAAAGATAAAAAATCTTGCTTTATTGAAGCAAGATTTTTTAAAAGGTTAATACTATAATGAGGTGAAATAGATGAAACACGTATTCGTAATTGATGATGATGCAAATATTAGACAATTAATTTTAAGATATTTAGAGAAGGAAGGATATAAGGTAACAGCTTTTGAGAATGCTGAGCATGTTTTTGAGGCATTTAATATGCTACAACCCGATGCACTCGTACTTGATATTATGATGCCAGGTACGATGGATGGGCTTGATTTATGTAAGAAGATTCGTACTGTAAGCCAAGTTCCAATTATTTTCGTTTCGGCAAAAGATGAGGCGGTGGATCGTATTATTGGTCTTGAGCTTGGAGCAGATGATTATTTATCGAAACCTTTTAGCCCACGTGAGTTATTAGTGCGTTTAAAAATTATTTTTAGACGTATTGAACCGGTGATGGTGAGTGACCACGAGACGACGACTTATCAAATTAAGGATTTAAAGATTGATGACTCTAAACGTGTTTGTTCAGTTAAGGATAAGGAGTTATCTTTAACGAATAATGAGTATATGTTGTTAGCTTATTTAGTTAAAAATAAGAATATTTCGTTTACTCGTGAGAATTTAATTCAGAATATTTGGGGTTATGACTATGTCGGAGAATCTCGAATGATTGATGATTTAGTTAAACGTTTAAGAAAGAAATTAAAGTCTTTCGATGCACAAGTTGAAATTACAACGGTTTGGGGTTATGGATATCGCATTGATGATAATTTTTAGGAGATAGCTTATGAGACTTGATCGAAAGTTGTTTTGGAGTTATATCATTATTATTTTGATTGCGATTATGACATCATTTACGTTGTTTACGGTGTCATCGAATCAATTTTTGACGTATCGAATTACATATGATATGGAGAAAGAGTTAGATGTTATTGCAAAGAATTTAAAGGATAATGAATCTCCATATTGGCCGATAGGTGGATTGATTCGTAATAATTTAATGAAGCTTGTTCAATCGAATATCATTATTATTCAAAATGATTCTTTGACTTATTGGGATAATGATGAGGTGATTCAAGATTTAAATGCACATGAAGGTGATGTTAATTATTTAAATCGTAATTATGTCACAGTTTCTGGTGAGGTTAATGTTGGGCCTTATTCTTATGATATTATTTTGTTAAGTGAGAAGAGTATGATTACGGCACTTAATCAAATGAATTTAAGTATTTTATTTATTACGTCTTTAGTGAGTATGTTGATTGCTGGATTCTTTGGGATCTATGTTCAGAATAATATTTCAAGACCGATTCATTTGTTAAGAAATAAAGTTCGCGGATTTCAGGAGAGTCTTGAAGCACCTGAGGTGACAATTTTTACGGGTGATGAGATTCAAGAGCTTGATGAAGATTTAGTTCATATGGCGGAATCGATTGTTAAAAATGATCGAAAACGTAAGGCGTTCTTTGAGAATACATCGCATGAGTTAAAGACGCCTCTGATGAATATTAAAGGGTATGCTGAAGGACTAAAGGATGGAATTTTCTCGATTGATGAGGCCGCTGAAGTCATTCAACAAGAGAGTGATGCACTTCGAACTCTCGTTGAGTCTATTTTATATTTATCGAAGCTTGAGGATGCAACACATGATCGTTATCAGTTTCAGCTTGTTGATGTGAATGCTTTTTTAGATGGTTTTCATCAGAAGATGTCGAGTATTGTGGCGGATAAGAATCTTCAGTTTTCATTGGAGCTAGATAAGCCGGTTGAAGTTAAGATTGATGATGATAAGATGATTCGTGCTTTATCTAATATTATTACGAATGCGATTCGCTATGCGAAATCGAAGATTGTGATTGAAACTATTGTTGAGGGTTCTACGATTGAGATTCGTTTGTTTAATGATGGGCCTCAAATTGATCAGAAAGATTTACCTTATTTATTTGATCGATTTTATAAGGGGGATCAAGGTCAGTCAGGACTTGGGCTTGCCATTGTTAAAACGATTATTTTAGCTCATAACGGGACAGTTGAGGCTTTAAATGTCGAAAATGGTGTTTGTATGAGTGTTAAGTTACCATGTATAGTACCTCCACAAAAGAAAAAAACACATGAACATAAGAAGGGCTAAATCGTATTTGATTTAGCTCTTTTTTATTAAATTATGAAAGAAAAAATTTATCTTTCATTGTGACTTTGGAAAAATTCAGTTAAAATAAAAGGGTAAGTAGAAAAGGAGAGGTGCGGCATATGATCGAACGTTATTCACGCCCTGAAATGGCGGCTATTTGGACAGAACAAAATAAATTTGAGTCTTATTTAAAAGTTGAGATTTTAGCATGTGAAGCTTGGGCTCATTTAGGACACATTCCAATGGAGGATGTTGAAAAGCTATGGAAAAATGCTTCATTTGATTTAAATCGTATTTATGAAATTGAACAAGAAACTCGTCATGATGTTGTAGCTTTTACACGTGCGGTGAGTGAAACTTGTGGTGAAGAAAAAAAATGGGTACACTATGGCTTAACATCAACTGATGTTGTTGATACTGCAAACGGATATTTATTAAAACAAGCAAATGATATTTTAAGAGCAGATATTCAACGTTTTATTGATGTTTTAGCAGAGAAAGCTAAAAAATATAAACATACTGTGCAAATGGGACGTACTCACGGTGTTCATGCTGAGATTACGACGTTTGGTTTAAAATTAGCATTATGGTATGAAGAGATGAAACGTAACCAGGCTCGTTTTGAACAAGCGGCTCGTGAAGTTGAAGCGGGTAAAATTTCAGGGGCAGTTGGAACTCATGCGAATATTCCTTTCTTCGTACAAGATTATACGTGCGAAAAGTTAGGAATACAGTCAGCAAAAATTTCTACTCAAACTCTTCAACGTGATCGTCACGCTGCTTATATGTCTGCGATTGCATTAGTGGGAGCTTCTATTGAGAAAATGGGAGTTGAAATCCGTCATTTGCAACGTACGGAGGTTCGTGAAGCAGAAGAGTTCTTCCGCAAAGGACAAAAAGGATCTTCAGCAATGCCACATAAACGTAACCCAATTGGTTCAGAAAATATGGCTGGATGTGCTCGTGTGTTACGCGGATACATGGTAACAGCTTATGAAAATATTCCACTTTGGCACGAACGTGATATTTCACATTCATCTGCTGAACGTATTATTTTACCAGATGCAACGATGTTACTTGATTATATGTTAAATCGTTTTACAAATATTATTGATAACTTAACTGTTTATGAAGAAAATATGTTAGAAAACATTAATAAAACTCACGGAGTTATTTTCTCTCAACGTGTAATGTTAAAACTAATCGAAAAAGGATTTGCTCGTGAAAAAGCATATGACTTAGTACAACCTAAAGCGATGCAAGCATGGGAAGAACGACAATCATTCCGTACATTACTTGAGGCTGATGAAACAGTATGCCAGTATTTAGACGCGGCAGACTTAGACGACTGCTTCGACCACACATACCACCTAAAATCAGTAGACGGAATCTTTGAACGATTAGGATTATAATATAAAAGGGTGAATCGAGCGTTTAAAAGCTCGTAAAAGTCGTAGCAAATGCTTTTGCCTCAAGAATTGAGGCAAAGGTCGTTTGGACTTTATAGAGATTTTGCTCGAAACTAGATTACATAAAAGGCTGAGATGAACGTTTAACTCCGAACAAAAGTGCTTAACCACCAAAGTGCTTGAAAAGCACAAGTGGGGTAAAACTTTATGGAGGAGTTGTTCATCGAGGCTAGATTTATTATAAGGTAAAGAGAGGTGTTTAACACACGAAGAAAGTGATGAGAGTCCGATGTGTCGATAAACACGGGTGATTATCGAACTTTACCAGTGTTTTGCATCTCGCAGCTGGATTGTAATCTGACGCAAAATTATAGTTTTTCTCTTAACTGAAATGACTAAAATTCTAGATTTTAATTGCTTAAAAATTAGTCAATCATCTGCTGTTTGAATTTTATAACATCTTTATCTGATACCTTATAAAAAAAGTTCGGCCAAAACTTTTCTATGAGGAAAAATTGAATTGTGGATAACTTTTTGTGTTAAATGTGTAGTTAACAACTAGGATAAATGAGGAATCCTAGTTGTTACCTTTGTTTTAATTTGACATTGTGAAAGTATTTTGCTATGATTATTTTGAGATCAGTAATGGAGTGGCGTGATTCGGCAGCCCACTATATAAAAAAAATAAAGAGTCGAAAAAAAAGATGTGTTTGTCGCATCTTTTTTATTTTTGTCGAATAATCTTTTTTTGATTGAGCATATTATAATTAGGAGTCAAAGTGGCCTATATCGACTAACCCACTGTAATAATTATGTCGATCGTAGAGTGGCGTCTAGATAGCCCACTATAAATAGAAATATCTAAAAGGTTTGACAAGTGTGTCGGACTTCTTGGCTCTGAACGGTTATGAAAGTGACTTATTATAGAAGAGTGCTTCTATGATAGGTCATTTTCTTTTATTTTAAGTATAGTTTTTTGGTTAATTGGAGATATTATAAATGTGGAGTCAAAGTGGTCTTCCTAATCTTCCCACTGTAATAAACAAGATTAGCTTTGGCGTGGCGCATCAGATAGCCCACTGTAAAAAAGTAAGTATCTGAATAAGATATTTGTATCTTATCGACTTCACATCGGGTGTCTTGTTATAGAAAAGTATTTCTATGATAAGACACTTTTTATTTGATTAGAGTATAATATTTAAATTTTTGAAGACACTATGATTGTGGAGTTGAAGTGGTGTTGTCGATAATCCCACTCTAATAATAAGAATCGACCGTTGCGTGGCGTTTGTGGATTTACCACGATAAACAGCTAAAATCTGAAAAAGTTTTTTGATGACAGTTATTAAACTTTTAAACTCCCAAAATAAAATGACTTGTTATAGAAAGTAAATTCTATGGCAAGTCATTTTTTATTAGATCCACGTTTTCTTAATTTCTATAAATAGCTCAAAAAGTAGATGATTTGAACCTGACATAAAATATCGGTTATTATAGGTTATAGTGAAGGTAGTAGAAGGTGAGGATTAATAGATGTCTGGAAAAATAGTATTAAATTTAGCCATTAGTTTAGATGGATACATTGCAGATGAAAATGGTGGTTTTGAATGGATTGTTGGGGATGGAAACTCTGCACTCAATACTGATTTAAAATGGGATTATAAGAAGTTTTTAGAAGAGATTGATATCGTCGTTATGGGAAAAAATTGTTATAATCAAGGATTTCATAAAGATTTTAAAGATAAACCTATCTATGTTGCCACTTCGCAAGATATAACGGATTATGATTATTATCATTTTATAAATGGAGATGTATGTACGCCGATTGTAAATTTAAGAAATGAAGGTAAAAATATCTTCTTATTCGGTGGAGGAGTTTTGGTTGATCATTTTTTAAAAGCCGATATCATAGATGAGTATATAATAGGGATTATTCCAACTATTTTAGGTAAAGGAAGACCTTTGTTTCTTGGAAATAATCCTAAGATAGACTTAAGTTTGCAATACTATACTGTTGAAGATGGCATCGTTATTATGAAATATTCTAAGAGAGAGAAGTAAAAACTGAGTTAACTAAGGTATAAAAAAAGTAGATGTGGATAACATAATAGTGTGAGGTCAAAAGTGGTCTTCGCTTACTTTCCCACATCAAAAAGAAGATGAGCCTCCGCGTGGTGAATCAGATGCTCCACTGTAAAAAAATAATAGTCTGAATAAGATAATTATATCTTATCGACTTCACATCTAAGTGTCTTGTTGTAGAAAAGTGTTTCTACTATAAGGCACTTTTTTTATCTATTTAAATCATTAATAATGGTCATGCTACGGTAAGTAGCGGTTATGTTATATTATTTTGTTAGCCATTTTATATTTAGCATAGTATGATGTGTTCATTATTTAGACAGGAGGTAAGATGACGATGACATTAGGAGAAAAAATAAAAAAATATCGCCAAGCGGGAGGATTATCACAGGAACAATTATCTGAAAAATTAAGTGTTTCAAGACAAGCAGTTACGAAGTGGGAGTCTGATAAAGGAATACCGGATATTCATAATTTGCAGGCAATCGCAAAATTATTTAATGTGAGCTTAGATTCTTTGTTAGCTATGGATGAGAAAATTGGTTCAATTGTTCTAAAGGAAGAGATTGATATTGAGAAGTACAAAAAAACAGGAAAAGCTCGTTCTAAATATGATATGGTGGTAAAAGAAAAGTATCCAAAGGCAATGGTTATTTATCCACTTATACGAAGAAAAAAATTAAATAAGATGGAAGCTATGATTGATTTTTTAACGGAACCTGGCGTTTTAGAAATGGTGGATTCGTTAAATGATATGAGTGCCTACTATTTAGTGGAGCAGAATGGTCAACAATTTTTAGTCAATGTTACGAAGACCTATATTGAAGGACGCAGATTAAAACAGAAATTTGAAGGAAAGAAATGTGTTATTGAAAAGAATATATTTATAAAACTTAATTATACATTATAAAAAGTGTCTGAATTGTCAGATACTTTTTTGACTTTTATAAACATTTTTGTAGTTTTCCATATACTAAAAGTGATAAAATAAAAAAATTGTATTTTAATATTATTATTTGTTGTCATATGTAATAATGACGTTATGAATAGATTAATTGGAGTGATGTGTATGAAAGATACGGCTGTAGAACAAGCCTTAAATTTAGAATTAAAGCGTCAACGTGAAAATGTTGAGTTAATTGCGTCTGAAAATTATGTTTCAGAAGAAGTGATGAAAGTTCAAGGATCAATTTTAACGAATAAATATGCTGAAGGATATCCAAGTAAACGTTACTATGGTGGATGCGAATTTGTTGATACGATTGAGGATATTGCAAGGGATCGCGCTAAGCAGTTATTTGGAGCTAAGTTTGCTAACGTGCAACCTCATTCTGGGTCTTCTGCGAATATGGGGGCATATCGTGCAGTGTTAGAGCCTGGGGCGAAAGTATTAGGTATGAATTTAAGTCACGGTGGACATTTAACTCATGGACATCCACTTAATTTCTCTGGAAAAGATTATGAGTTCTTTGAGTATGGGGTAGATAAAGAGACTGAAATGATTGATTATGAAGAAGTTCGTCGCATTGCGTTAGAAGTTAAGCCGGCATTAATTGTAGCGGGAGCATCGGCTTATCCTCGTGCGATTGATTTTAAAAAGTTCCGTGAAATTGCTGACGAAGTTGGGGCATACTTAATGGTAGATATGGCTCATATCGCAGGACTTGTGGCAGCAGGATTACATGAAAATCCAGTTCCATACGCTCATATTGTAACGACAACAACTCATAAAACGTTACGTGGTCCACGTGGTGGTATGATTTTAACGAATGATGAAGAAATTGCGACAAAACTCGATAAAGTGGTGTTTCCAGGAATTCAAGGTGGACCTTTAATGCACGTTATTGGGGCGAAAGCAGTCGCTTTTGGGGAAGCTTTGACAGAAGAATTTAATGAGTATCAATCTCAAGTCATTAAAAATGCGAAAGTGTTAGCTGAAGAACTTGCAAAACGTGGGCTTCGTATTGTATCAGGTGGAACAGATAATCACTTAATGTTAGTCGATGTTAAATCAACATTTGGATTAACAGGGAAATATGCTGAGCACTTACTTGATCGTGTTGCGATTACATGTAATAAAAATACAATCCCATTTGATACTGAAAAACCATTCATCACAAGCGGTATTCGTTTAGGAACACCAGCTGTGACAACTCGTGGATTTAAGGAAGCTGAGATGGTTGAGTTAGCAGGATATATCGCAGATGCGTTAACATATCATGAAGATGAAGCAAAATTAGATGAAATTCGTCAATCTGTTTTAGGATTAACAGGACGTTTCCCTTTATATGAATAGGAGGCAGTTTATGGCCACAATTATTGATGGAAAAAAGGTATCTGAAGATTTACGTGAGGATTTAAAAGTTCAAACAGAAAAATTTGTTGAAGAAACAGGAATTCAGCCTCATTTAGTGGTTGTGATTGTTGGAAATAATCCTGCTTCGATGACCTATGTTCGCAATAAAAAGCGTTCATGTGAAGCGGTAGGATTTAAGTCGACGGTTATCGAGTTAGCAGATACAATAACAGAAGCAGATTTATTAGCTCAAATCGATGTTTTAAATCAAGATGATTCGGTTCATGGGATTTTAGTGCAGTTGCCATTACCAAAACATATCAATGAAGATCACATCATTTCTGCGATTGATGTGAAGAAAGATGTCGATGGATTCCATCCATATCAAGTCGGATGCCTAGCATCAGGGCTTGATTCATTAAAACCATGTACACCGGCAGGTGTTATCGGATTATTGAAAGCTTATGATATCGAAATAGAAGGTCGCCATGCTGTTATCATTGGACGTAGTCATATTGTTGGAAAGCCACTTGTCCAATTATTACTTGAAGAAAATGCAACGGTAACCGTTTGTCATTCGCGTACTCAAAATTTAAGTATGTTAACGCAGATGGCAGATATTTTAATTGTTGCGATTGGGCGTCCTCATTTTGTCACAGCTGATATGGTGAAAGAAGGAGCCGTTGTTGTCGATGTTGGAATTAATCGACTTGAAACAGGAAAGCTTGTAGGAGATGTTGATTTTGATACAGTTGAACCGAAAGCTTCTTATATTACACCTGTTCCGGGTGGAGTTGGACCGATGACGATTACGATGTTATTATTTAACACATTAAAAGCTGCAAAGGGTTTCACAAAATAAGAAAAAAGGCGATGTTTTGGTGACATCGCCTTTTTAAATTGATAAAATAGAGAAAAAGAAGCGGGGATGATGGTTATGGATTTTAAACGAATTAATATGATTTTAAGTGTTTTTTGGCTATTAGCATCGATTGGAATTATTTATTTAGATGTTAAACAAGTCATTAGTTTGACTCGTAATACAGGGTTATTCTTTGGGGTAGTTATTGTCATGTTTTTATCATTTCAAGTGGTTAAAATTTTTGAAAAAAGAGCATCGCAAAAGTAAAAGCTGTATCGTAAGATACAGCTTTTATTTTTGTTCTAAGTATTGTTCCAACGCTTTTGCAAGCTGATCAGGACATGAAGTTTCTTTTGTACGGCAAGGAATTCCTTTTAGTTTTTGGATAGCTTCTTCTACGTTCATTCCTTTAACTAAAGAAGAGATTCCGATTAAGTTTCCTGGACATCCACCAATGAAATTAACTGATTTAATTTTATTATCTTCAATTTCAAATTGAATTTCTTTTGAACATACGCCACTTGTTTGATAAGTTTCCATAATAATCCCCCTACTTTCCAAATTGTTACAGATATTATAGCAGTCAAGTCTTTCGAAAGCAATATTCAAATCAGGTGAATCGTTTCAAGAAACCCCTTGCAAATTGTTATGAATCGTCTTATAATGAGGACGATTCGAAATACAAGGGGGGCAACACATATGGAAACTTACATTGAAAAACATTTTAAAATGGATTTTAAACCAATGGCAAATGAGGGGGCTGTTTTTCAGGGAGCATGTTATCGAATTGCATTTTTAACATCTCGTATTGTTCGTTTAGAATACTCACTGACAGGTTGCTTTGAGGATCGCCCAAGTCAAACATTTTGGTATCGCGAACAGGAAGTCCCAGCACTTTCTGTTAAAGAAGATGAACATATATTAGAAGTTGTAACGGATCATTTAAGATTAAAATATTTAAAAGAACAACCATTTAGTGGGGATACCCTATCAATTGAATTAAAATATTCTTGTCAAATTTGGCGTTATGGAACTGAAGAACAGACAAACTTAGGTGGAACAGCGAGAACTTTGGATGCTGTTGATGGTGCCTTAAAACTTGAAAAAGGTTTAAATTCACGCGAGGGATATGTCATCATTGATGATTCAAAATCACTTGTGTTTAACGAAGCGTCTTGGTTAGAACCAAGAACAACGAATTCAACGGATCTTTATTTCTTTGGATATGGGACTGCCTACAAAGAATGTATTGCAGATTATTGTAAGTTAACAGGGCGCACTCAATTATTACCACGATATGCACTTGGTAACTGGTGGAGTCGTTATTGGGAATATTCAGATACAGAACTAGAGGGGTTAATGAATCGTTTTGAATCTGAGGGAATCCCATTATCGGTTTGTATTATTGATATGGACTGGCACAATGTAAATATTGATCCGAAGTACGGTAGTGGATGGACGGGCTATACCTGGAATAAAAACTTATTCAAAGACCCTAAAGCATTTATGACTTGGTTACATGATAAGGGGTTAAGAACGTCACTTAATTTACACCCCGCTGATGGAATTCGTGGTCATGAAGATTGTTATGAAAGTGTTGCTAAGTATATGGGAGTTGATGTTTCCTCGGAACAACCTGTGCCATTTGATATTTCAAGTCCTAAGTTTATGAAAGCCTATTTTGAGAAAGTTCATCATCCACTTGAGGACGAAGGCGTTGATTTTTGGTGGATTGACTGGCAACAGGGAACGAATTCTTCGATGAAGGGATTAGATCCATTATATTTCTTAAACCACTTGCATTATTATGATTTAGGTCGTGATGGATCGAAACGTCCATTTACGTTCTCTCGTTGGCCAGGTCTTGGAGGTCATCGTTATCCAATTGGTTTCTCAGGTGATACGGTTGTGACTTGGGATTCGCTTGCGTATCAGCCATACTTTACGTCAACAGCCGCAAATGTTGCGTATGGATGGTGGAGCCACGATATCGGAGGTCATTTTATGGGAATCGATGATTCTGAGTTGTATGCTCGTTGGGTGCAATATGGGGTGTTTAGTCCGATTAATCGACTTCATACATCAAAAGGAATCTTTAATCGACGAGAACCTTGGCGTCATTCTCATGAAGCGTATGAGGTGGCGAAATCGTTCTTAAATCTTCGTCATCAATTAGTACCTTATATTTATACGATGTCATACCGCAATATGACGGAGTCTTTACCGTTTATTACGCCGATGTATTTTGAGCATCCGCATGATGGAAAAGCATATGAGTATAAAGATCAATATTATTATGGTAGTGAGTTAATGGTGGCACCATTTACCGCGCCACGTAGTAAAGTTTTAAATCGTACGTTTAAAGAGGTTTGGTTACCACGCGGTCAGTGGTTTGATTTCTTCACAGGTGAGGCGTACCGTGGAGATAATATTTATGCGATGTACGGTAAACTTGAAGAGATTCCGGTATTCGCCAAGGCAGGAGCCATTGTTCCAATGGCCAAACTAGAACAAACAAATCAGATTGATAATCCAGAGCATTTAGAGTTAGTTGTATTTGGTGGAGCTAGTAATTCATTCACGATGTACGAAGATGATGGTATTAGTCGTGAGTATGAAGCGGGACACAGTGTATTAACCACTTTTGATTTAGAAGCATCAGATACTAAATTGATATTTAAGATTAATGAACCCGTTGGTGATTTAAATGTGATTCCAGTAAATCGTCAGTATACAGTGAAGTTTAGAGGTGTAGCATCAGACTGTGAATGTTTCTTGAATGGTGAAGAATCAGACTTTAATTATGATGTAGTTACAAGAACTTTATCAGTAACGGTTGATTCTGCTGATAGTATTATCGAAGTTCGTCATCAAGATTTATATCATCAAGAAATTGATGTTGATCAATTAATCTTTGAATTAGTTCAAGATGCGACTATTATCATGGATGAAAAGCAACGTTTTGAACACTGGTCATATGGAATTTTAGGCACGAATCTTTCTCTTGAAGAGAAAATGATGAGAGTTCTGGCAATGCCAGTCAATGATGAGGTTCGTCGTGCTGTGTTAGCTATTTTAACGAAAGCTTTGATGAAGTAGTTATATTAGTCTCAATAAGGTTGCAAGAGAAAAAAATTTTCCTGGCTGGTGTGTGTATTCTAGTAATTATTTCTTGGCATTAAAGTATTTGAATTACTAGATTGTGTTTTGTGATAGAGTTAGAGTTTGAAGTTTTATAAATTGAGGAGGAGGTAGTACCAAAGGTACTACCTTTTAAATTTCCGATATTTGGGAAACGATATTCAATGAATTGAATATAATTTTTGAAAAACGTCAATAATTAATACAAAATGTACTTTTTCGTGGAATCGTACACTTTAGCGTGTTATAATGAAATAATGAAAAAATAGCTTATATAGATGGAGTGATTCAGATGTCGACAACTGAAATCAACGATCAATTACAAGTTAGACGTGACAAAATGGAAGACTTACGTCAACACGGAATTGATCCATTTGGACAACGATTCAATCGTACTCATTTATCTTCACAATTAGTTGAAGAGTTTGGAGAATTTTCTAAAGAAGAATTAGAGGAAAAAAATATTGAAGTAGCAATCGCTGGACGTATCCGCACTAAACGTGGAAAAGGAAAAGCTGGTTTTGCACATATTCAAGATATTAAAGGGCAAGTTCAAATTTATGTTCGTCAAGATGCTGTAGGTGAAGAAGCTTATGCATTCTTCGATAAAGCAGACTTAGGTGACATTGTTGGAGTACGCGGTGTTGTATTCAAAACTAAAGTTGGTGAGTTATCAATTAAAGTTAAAGAGTATACGCCATTAACAAAAGCATTACGCCCATTACCAGAAAAATATCATGGATTAACTGACGTTGAAGAGCGTTACCGCCGTCGTTATGTTGATTTAATTATGAATGAAGAAAGTAAACAAACTTTCATCACTCGTACTCGTATTATTACTGCAATGCGCCGTTATTTAGATAATTTAGGATATTTAGAAGTTGAAACTCCAATTTTACACACAACATTAGGTGGAGCAGCAGCTCGCCCATTTGAAACTCATCACAATGCATTAGATATGCCTTTATATTTACGTATTGCAACTGAGTTACACTTAAAACGTTTATTAGTTGGTGGACTTGAAAAAGTTTATGAAATCGGACGTATCTTCCGTAATGAAGGAATCTCTGTTCGCCATAACCCAGAGTTTACATCAATTGAGTTATATGAAGCTTATGGTGATATGGAAACAATGATGGACTTAACTGAGAACATGATTGCCTCTATTGCACAAGAAGTTTTAGGAACAACTACTGTACCTTACGGTGGACATGAAATTAACTTAGCAGTTGGATGGAAACGTTGGCACATGGTTGATGCGATTAAAGAGATTACAGGTGTTGATTTCTTTAAAGAAATGACATTTGAAGAAGCAAAAGCTATCGCAAAAGAACACAATGTTGAAGTACCTACTCACTTTACAGGTGTTGGACATATCATCAATGCATTCTTCGAAGAATTCGTTGAAGATAAAATTGTTCAACCAACGTTTATTTATGGACATCCGGTGGAAGTTTCTCCACTTGCTAAGAAAAATGCAAAAGATCCACGTTTCACTGATCGTTTTGAATTCTTTATTGATGGACGTGAATATGGAAATGCCTTCACTGAGTTAAATGATCCAATTGATCAAAAAGAACGTTTTGAAGCGCAATTAGCTGAAAAAGAATTAGGAAATGATGAAGCATCTGAAATGGATGTTGACTACATCGAAGCATTAGAATATGGTATGCCACCTGCAGGAGGACTTGGAATTGGTATCGATCGCTTAGTTATGTTATTAACTAACTCTCCATCAATCCGTGACGTATTATTATTCCCAACAATGCGTAAAAAATAATAGATTATATAAGACTGCATCGAAATCGATGCAGTCTTTTTTTATTTAATGTAAAACTATGTCTAAAAATAGGATTAAATTAATTGAATTAAAAGTGCTGAGAATCTAAAAGCTCTACTCTTAATAAGAGGCTATAGATTTATATTGAGGTCAAATGTTACTGTGACATAACCACAGGTACTATTTTCTTTATCGACGTGACTAATTGAATCAGATAATCATATGATAAAGAAGATATAAAATAAATACTCTTTATTAAGAGGGGGACATAAAATGATATTAATTGGTTTTTTACACCAGTGTAGAAATCCTAGACATGTTGTAAAGGCATATGCCTTTGCAAGTGTGGCAAAAGCAGAAGGAGTAGAGTTACTATATTTTTCTCCTAAACAAGTCAATTTTAAAAAACATACGATATCTGGATATATGTATGAAAATGGTGATTGGCACAAAGTTGAAAGTAGATTTCCAGATGTAATTTATAATACGGGAAGTCCAGAAAAGCTTGCTAATTATAAAGAAATCATTGAACAATTACAATCTGAAATTCCATTTACGACTTATTCAATTGGAAATAAAATGAGCGTTTATAAACGTTTAAAAGAAGCAGGGGAATTTACTAATCATTTGATTCCATCTGAAATTATTAGTAATACAAATGAGTTTTTTGATTTTTTGAATATGTACTCAAAGGTTGTCTTTAAACCTCAAGATGGTCATAAAGGGGAAGGTATTATCTATATTGAAAAAATGGGAAATTTATATAAAGTTAATCGCGATAAAAGAAACAAAATTGCTAACTACTATGAACTTGAAAATTATATTTCCACCTGTCTAAAAGAATAATCTTATCTAGCACAACCTTATATTAACTCAAAAACTAAAAATGGAATTAATTTTGATTTAAGATTACATGTTCAAAAAAATGGAAGCGGGGAATGGGTGGTTACTACTATTTATCCACGCTTTTCGTTAACTGATAGTATTGTAACAAATATCAACAGTGGTGGTGCAACTAATTATTTGATTCCTTTTTTAAAACAAGAAGATCCAGAGTGCACTTATGATATGGAACGATATCTTGAAGTCTTTGCCTTGCAACTGGCTAGACACCTAGATCAACTCCAAATGGAAAAATATAATGAAACTCTTGATGAAATTGGAATTGATATTGGACTAGATGATATGAAAAAAATATGGATTTATGAAGTGAATTGGCGTCCTGGGTGTCCACCTGCATTCTATTTAGAGCTGGATGTAGTAAAAAATACGATTCATTATGCTATATTTCTAGCAAATAAAAACAAATTAAATTCTACGAGTGATTAGTAGAGGGCAACACAATTATCGCTATAATGGAGATTGATGTTAAAACGTTAATTACTGTAATTATTAGATATGGAAAATAAAATTAAATCAAGAGAAGTTTTAGCAAGGACTTCTTATGTTCCACAATTTATTGAAATAGACAGTAGTAGTACTATAGATGATGAAACCATTACATCTTATTTACCAGCCGTTGTTAAATGTCCAACCTCAACCGGATCTAAAGATGTATTGAAAATTAGCAATCTAGATGATTACAAACAAAAAAGTGAAATGTTATTTTCTAAATATCCAAATGATCCTATTATTTTAGAAGAGTTTCTCGAGGGGCCTCAATACTTAGTCGAATGTTTTGTAAAGGATTCTAGTGTTCATATTGTCGCAATTTTTGAACAAATAGTGACTGATACTCAACGTTTTATAATAACAGCGTATAACTTAATCTTAACGGATGATACTGCTTTTGAAGAAAAATTAAAAAAAGCTGTTGTGGAAATCATTCAAATACATGGTATGACAAATGGAACTTGCCATCTTGAGATGAGACTAGTTAAGGATAACTGGAAGTTGATTGAGATAAATCCTCGTATTTCAGGTGGCGGTATGAATAATATGATAAAAGCAGGATTTGGAATTAACTATGTTGAAGAAACATTAAAATTTGCTCTAGGTTTTCAGCCTAACTTGCATCCAAAATATAGAAAACATGTCTATTGCCAACATATTATCATAAATGAAGAAGGTGTTTTAGTAAAAGTAACTGGGAAAAAAAGAGCACTTAATTCACCACACGTTGAATATGTTTATGTAAAACCTAAAAAAAGTGCTTATCTAATACCACCGCAATCTATGGGGGATCGGTATGCGTATGTTATTGCAACTGGACGAACGGAAATCGAAGCCAAAAAGAATGCTTTACAAGCAGCTTCAGAAATAAAATTTATTATATCAAATTCATCAGATGATGAAAGCAATAATTGATTTAGGGGGAAAAAATTGAAAGCTCATACACTTGGAAAAATATTAACAGTCATTAAAGGAACAATTATTCAAGGAAATTCTGATATCTTAATCAAAGATGTGGCTAGATATTATGAACACATCGAACAGCCCAATACATTATTATTCTTAGTTCAGCATCGAAATATTGATTTTAAACGTATAGCTCAATATTGCCCATGTGCGGTAGTGGTTGACCGTGAAGTCAAAGAATTAAAAAAAATTTCTGGTTGTATAGTCATTAGAGTTTCGGATATTGATGATGCATATGATGCATTCATCCATTTTTATCGCCAATTATTTGATATTCCTGTTGTTGCGGTAACAGGAACTTCAGGTAAAACGACCACTAAAGATATGATCAAACATATCTTAAGTACTTGGTATAAGGTTGAAGGAACAGTTCGCTCCGCAAATGGAAATCCTAGAAACTTAATTTATCTTTTACGAATTGATGATTCTATTCAGGCAGCTGTTTATGAGTCAGCTGTGGGAGCACCAGGAGATATTACATATACTTGTAGTCATTTTTTGCCTAATATCGGGATTATCACGAATATTGGAATTGACCATTTAGAGAGATGTAAAACTTTACAAGGTTATATTAATGCAAAAGCTGAAATGGTTTCTGTTATTCCTGAAGGTGGAACGCTAATATTAAATGCGGATGATGAAAAAATAAAAACAATAGATACATCAAAATGTAAAGGAAATATCATCTATTTTGGGATTGATACTCCGTGTTTATTCCAAGCGTCTAATATTACTTATGGAAATAATGGAATGAACTTTACTTTAACTTTAAATAAAATGAAGTATCAAATTTTTGTTCCTGGTTATGGAAAGCATCAAGTTTATAATGCTTTAGCAGATTTAGCTGCAACACACGAAATGGGAATTGGAATTACTCAGGCTGCTCAAGCATTGTCTAGTTTTAAATTACTTATGAATCATTGTGAAATCAAAAAAGGATTAAATCAAGCTACAATAATTGATGATACTTGGAATATAAATACAGCTTCTTTGAAGGCAGCAATGAATACTTTATGCGAATTAAATCAACAACATAAAAAAGTTGCATTAATTGGCCATATTAAACAGTTAGGAGAGCACTCAGCGGACTATCATAAAGAAGTTGGAAAAATGATAGCTAAATTTAACATTGATTATCTAATTACAATTGGAGATCTTGCTAATAATATAGCTACTGAATGTTCATTGAATGGATTCCATGGTAAGGTCTTTCAGTTTGAACAAACAGAAGGTGTCTATGAATTATTATCTGATATCCTTAATGAAGAAACAACTTTGCTCATTAAATGTTCTATGTTTGACTACGATATCAAGGAATTAACAGAACAAATTATTAAGTGTTAGTTTTTGTCATCTTTGTTATCCACAGTTTTTAAAAAAAACAAACTATGGATAACTTATATAACCGGTTACCTAGAAAATGTTAGCCCTTCTATTTAATCTGTCGATATGTTATGATTAGACTATATTCAGTATTGTATGGGTTGAGAGAGGATGACATAAGAACATGATTTTTGCATTAGTCGTTTTTCCAATTGTCTTTTTTATTATAGGATTTGTGTTTAAATTATTTAAACCCCATTATCGACCAATTGAGTTTGTTTTAGTGAATACTGTATTATCCGTGTTAGCTTTGATGCTTTCGTTTGGAAGTTCGTTGTTTTACACGATTCCGTATTTCATTAAAATGTCTTTAATTCATATTGCAATTAATTTTGTGTTTGCGTTTATGGGAGTTTTAACATATAAGCTTTATGAGATATTTAAAGAGAAATTCCCAATGCTAGGTGGATTTACTCAAATTATTACAATGCTTGCTTTAATTTCGATTATGGTGACATTTAGTTTTACAATTCAATTTGTTATTACATTAATGTATTAAAAAAATCAGGTTTAGCCTGATTTTTTTTTATGCTATCTATTGCTTTATCCACAGATTTATATAAAGAGTTCTCTTTGTATTAAGTCGAATTTTTTCCGTTAGTTTCATTATTATTGCATGAAAAAGAGTTGTATAACGTAACCCATTACAAGGTGAAAGTTTAGTTCCTTTCGACAGGCTTTTTACTAGTGGCAGTGTATATTAAGGGTGATTAACATTATTTATTTTAGGGGGAATGAGGCATGGCAATAGATACACCGAAATCATTACGACAAATGGTTATTTATCAAGTGTATAATCGAAATCACAATGCAAGTGGAACGTTCAATGAATTAATTGAAGATTTAGATCGCATTAAAAATTTAGGAGTCGATATTTTATATTTATTGCCGATTCATCCGATTGGTCAAAAAGATAAAAAAGGTGAGCTCGGATGTCCTTATTCAATTCAAAATTATCGTGAAGTAAATCCTGAGTATGGAACGTTAGATGATTTTAAACGTCTAATTGAAGCGACTCATGAACATGGAATGAAGTTGATGATTGATGTTGTGTTTAATCATACGTCACGCGATTCCCATTTACTTAACACACATCCAGAGTGGTTTTATAAAAATGAAGATGGGAACTTCGCAAATCGTGTCGGAGATTGGTCCGATATTACAGATTTAGATTATTCAAAAGGTGAAGAGTTATGGGCAGAACTTTTAGATACTCTTGAATACTGGGCTAGTCTTGGTGTAGATGGGTATCGATGTGATGTAGCATCGCTCGTTCCTATTGAATTTTGGGTACGCGCTAGAAAAGAGATTGCAAAGATTAATCCAAACTTTATCTGGCTTGCAGAAAGTGTACATATTGGATTTGTGAACTATATCCGTTCACTTGGATATGAAGCGGCAAGTGATAGCGAGGTTTATCAAGCATTTGATATCTGCTATGACTATGATGTTTTTGAGGAGTATCAAGGTTATTTACGTGGCAAAAATTCATTGAATGCATACATTGATCGTGTTGCGATGCAAGAAGGTATTTATCCGGATAATTATGTGAAGCTTCGTTGTTTAGAAAATCATGATCAAGACCGCGCAGCTACACTGATTCCCAATATCGATCAACTCTTTACTTGGACAGCTTTCACGTATCTTCAAAAAGGAACAACGATGATTTATGCGGGGCAAGAGGCTCTTGATACGAATCGACCAAGTTTATTTGATATCGATAAAGTGAATTGGAGTCGTTACAATGAACACGGCCTTGCTGATTATATGAAGCAGTTAAGTGAGTTAAAGCATGACGCTATTATGGCAGAGGGATTTTATCGAATTCAAACAGGCGATGTAGCTGATACTGTTATCTTATCTTATGAAACAAGTTATAAGACACGTGTTGCAATCTTTAATTTTGCTAGTAAATCAGGTGTCGTATCAATTGAGATTGCAGATGGCATCTATAAAGATTGCTTAACTAATAAAGAGGTTGTTGTGCAAGATGGAAAAGTTCAATTAGATGTACGTGCGATTGTGTTTGATATAGCTAAATAAGTTATGGAATAAAATGTAATTTGATTCTTTCTTATTATGATGAATCCTGTTATAATGCTTTTAATATCTATGAAGGGGATGAAACATAATGATAAGACAATTAACTGAGGGAGATAGAATAAAGACACTTGCTTTTTTAAGTAAAAATCCAGGATTAAATTTATTTCAAATTGGGGATATTGAAAATTTTGGATTTGATTCTGATATTCAAACGGTGTGGGGAAGCTTTAATGAAAATGATGAGTTAAATGGTGTTTTACTTCGTTATCGTGAGAACTTTATTCCATATTTTGAGGATTTAGATTTTAATGTAGAGGGATTTAAGTCGATTATTAAAACTAATGACTGCGCAAAAATTATTTCAGGTGAAAAAGTTATTGCTGATCAATTTACTGATTGTTTTGAACAGGCAGAAGTGCGAGAAATGTATTTTTGTGAGTTAATAGATGATTCGTTTTTAGAAGAGGTTTTAGTTGAGATTAAAGAAGCAAGTTGTGAGGATGCTAGACGTATTTTAGATTTGTTAGTGACGATTGAAGAGTTTTCTGGAACGTTTAGGTCAACAGATGAGATCTGTCGTAAAATCGAAAGTCGTTCAGGACGTGTTTATTTTATTGAAAATGAAGCAAAAGATGTGGTTTGTAATGTGCAAACAGCAGCTGAGAATTCGAAGTCGGCTATGGTTGTAGCCGTTGCTACACACAAAGATTATCGAAAACGTGGATTTATGGCGCAATGTTTATCAAAATTATGCCGTGATTTATTAAATGAGAATAAGACACTTTGTTTATTTTATGATAATCCTGAGGCTGGATCAGTTTATCATAAATTAGGGTTTAAGACGATTGGAAAATGGAAGATGATTGTTTGTAAATAAATATTGGAAAAGGAACCGTTACTTAAAATTTCAGGTTCCTTTTTCGCTATTTTTTGAAATATTTCTACACGATTTGGTATATCCTATTAGAAAAGAACAATATTAGGTGACGATATGAAGAGATTATTTATAGGTGTAAAGTTTTCAGATGATGTGAATGATTATTTTCAGACGTCTCAGTTGATGGTTGAGAAATATTGTGAACGAGCAAATTATACGAGATATGATAATTTTCATTTAACATTAAGATTTCTAGGGATGATAGAGGAGTCTAAAGTTCCAGAGATTGTTCAGATTATCAAAGATTTAGAGGTTCAACGTATGAAGCTATTTTTCGATCACATTGGTTTTTTTAATAAAAAGGGACGGTATGTGATTTATATGGGATGTCAGCCGGCTGTTGAATTGACGGATTATGTCATGAAATTAAATGATAAATTAGTAAAACATTTGTTGATTGAGAAAGATGAGCACATTTATACACCACATATTACATTGTGTCGTCATTCTAAACTTTTAGTGCCACTGGTTGATATTTCACGTGGGATAACGATTGAACGACAGGCTGAGATTTTGAATGTGACATTATTTGAAAGTATAAATGTTGATGGGACTTTAATGTATCGTCCACTTTTTACACGGGAGTTGGTTTAAGTATGGCACAACAAGCTGGTTATCTAGAGTTTATTGAATCTTTCAATCATATCCATAAGTATTTGAAGAAATATACGAATTCAGATGATAATGTTTCGTTTAGTGATTTACTTTATAAGGCGAAAAGTCATCCGATGATTGAGCGTTATATGGATGAGTTACATTTATTTAGAAAACTTCGAAATATTATTGTTCATCAAACGGATGATTTTGAGTCGGTCATCGCAACGCCATCTGATGAGACAGTCGAAAGAATGAAGTTCATTGAACAACAGTTGGTGGATCCGGCCGATTTAACTGTATTTAAAAGTGAGGTTGTAAAGTTTTTGATGACGGATACACTGCATACGGTTTTAAAGGCATCGGCTGAAAAAGAATTTTCAAAATTTCCAATTTATGAAGGAAATGAATTTATGGGATTGGTAACTTCTCGGGCAGTGACGAAATGGTTACAAAAGCATATTGAGAATAATAATATTGAATTGGATGGCACAATGAAAGATATTTTAGATTATGAGAAAAAGTCTCAGTATGAGTTTGTAAAGGAAAGTATGACAGTTTATGATGCGTGGCAGTTATTTCAAAAGTCACCCAAAAAATTAGATGCTTTATTATTAACGTCAACAGGAGATAAAAGTGGTGAGATTGAAGCAGTTATTACATATGATGATTTGTTGAAATATATTTATACGAATGATCAATATGTATTTAATTAATAAAATAACTGGCCTCAGAAAAATTAAAAGTAATAAAAGTTAATGTTTTGATAATAAAATCTCAGCGTGCATAACCTATCTTCATTGATAAATAATAAATATAAGTTGATTGGAGGTGATATGATGAGTCCAAAAGAACTTTTATATATTCAAGATGCACTGGGGCATGCTCAACATATGGAGAAAAAATGTCGTGAATGTGCATCACAACTTTCAAATGAAGATTTGAAACAATTAGTTGAAAAAATAGCCAATAAACAAAAAATGATTTTTGATCAATTTTATCAATTATTAAATCAATAAGGAGGGTATAGTATGAGCGAAAGAGATCTTATGGAAGATGTTCTTTTAGTGTTAAAAGGTGCGGCAGATTTATACTTACATGGAACAATTGAGTCATCAACATTAAATGTACATACTACTTTTGAGAAGGTTTTAAATGATACACTTTGTATGCAAAATGAAGTTTATGCTGCAATGGCACAAAAAGGCTGGTATCCATCACAGGCAGCTGACCAACAGCAAATTGAACAAGTTAAACAAAAATTTGCTCCAAATGCACAGTAACTTTAAAAAAGTCATGAAGTAAAAAATTTTTCTGATTAGAAGTAATGCGAAGAATTTAAGAAAGTATTAATCCTTCTCATTAGGTTTCAGTTAACTGAAATTTTATTGGGAGAAATTGATTTAAAATATAGTATAGATTAAATTAAGACACTTTTACGGTGTCTTTTTTTATGTGAATCGAATTTTTTATAAAGTATTGATTCAATTAGAAAAGATATGGATTTGTAATGATAATAATTAACATGACTTTTTGCTCTTGCCAAAAATACGTTTTGTGGGTATGTTAAAGGTGTAAAGGTAAACAGGAGGAATTTTATATGAATGAGTTTGTAAATGAAGTGATGATAAAGCGAGTAGAACGGACAATGAAGGCTTTAGAGGCTCATTGTATGAATCCGATGTTTGTTAAGACACGTGAGGAAGCACTAACGTTGGTCAAATCGATGCTAAGTGAAGGTGACAAAATCGGAGTAGGTGGGGCAGTAACGTTGAATGAAGTGGGAATTATGCAAGAACTTCAAAGCGGTAAATATGATTTTATTGCAACTCAAGAAGCTAATTTGACAAATGAAGAGCGTCATTCACGTTATCGTGAATGTTTTATGGCGGATGTTTATTTGAGTAGTGCGAATGCGATTACAGAGGATGGTTTTTTATATAATGTGGATGGACGTAGTAATCGTGTAGCAGCACTACTTTATGGTCCGAATAAGGTGATTATTGTAGCGGGTGTGAATAAGATTGTCCGTGATTTAGACGCGGCGATTAAAAGAAATCGTGAGGTGGCAGCTCCAGCGAATGCCCTTCGTTTAAATAAGAAAACACCGTGTGCTAAAACGTTAAGATGTAGTGATTGTAAAAGTTTAGAACGAATTTGTCGAAATTACGTACTGATGGGACCGCAAGGATTTAAGGATCGTGTTCATGTTATTTTAGTCAATGAGCATTTAGGATTTTAAGGATAGAATATTCGCCGTTATCTCTCAAATTCTCCTATGTATTTGTTTGCGAGAGGTTAGTATAATAATAGCTATGTGGTACGTTGTTGGTGAACAGGAGAGAGTTTAATATGGGGGCTTCAATATCTAGAAAGCAATTGTTAAGTTTTTTTATACAGGCAAGTTATTTATTAGATAAATTTTATTCTATAAAAGAGAGTTTTAATTTTGACTCTATATCGGAAGATTCATTAGAAAAGATAATTGAAGTGGAACGAAGTCATCAAAATTTTGATTACTTGGTTTCTCTTTTAATTTTAAGTGAGCAATACTTTGTTGAACAAAAAGAGTATCATACAGCAATAGTTTATTTAATTGAGTGTCTAAGTCTTTTAGAGGAATTAGATTTTAATAATATTTTGAAGGTATATATTTATCTAGAATTAGGATATATTTTTGAGTCAAATCAATTTTATAAAGAGGCAGAAAATTATTATAAAAGAGCGTTAGAAGTAAGTGTTGAGAAAAAGAATCCCCTTTTAGTGACTTATTCATTTGAAAAACTCTCTCAAATTATTCTCAAATCATGTAATCGAAAAGGTATTATTCGATTTAATTCGTTGGTTCAATTGTATGGAGAAAATTTTGTTCCAGCTTCTATTGTGTTTGTATTTGATTTGTTAAATCTATATGTAAATCAAGACTACGATAAAATTTTAGAAGTTTTATCTTACCATCAAGATTATCAGGATTTAGGTGTGAATCGAGAATTTTTGATGATTATTTATGTGATTCAGACACAATCTTTTTATAAATTGAATAAATTTGAGGAAATTAAGTGGCTAGATTTTAGTCACGATTCTTCTATTTCAAAGCATAATCCGTATTTGATGCTGTATGATTTAACCTATCAGTTGATTTATAAGAAAGATGAAATTGGTCAGTATATAGCGGATGTTACCCAAAAATTGAGTGAAAATCATCAGTATTATTTGTTAAGAGTTTTTTATTATTACTTGCTAGGTGAAGAAAGTATTGTGAAGGATAAAGAGTGTTATTTGAAAATTTATGAGTTACTAGGTCAAAATCGTCAGATTTTATTTTATGAGGAGGGTATTTTGAAAACTAAAATTCAAAATGTTTATCAAACGTATAAACAGTATTATAACCAATTAGATTCTGTTAAGTTTGATGATAAATATCGGATTGTTTCGTGGCAACAGATGGGAGCCCACTACCAACGTGAGTATAATTCACAAACAGTGGTTGGTTTTTTAATGGTTGATGATTGTTTTTGCAGTGAATTTTCACAGGAATTAAAGGAAAGTTTAATTAATAATTTGAATGCAATTATTCAAGGTGAGTTAACGTTTTGTTTCCATGATCATGGATTATGGTTTTATTTTAAGGCGTGTACTGGAGAAGTGAAATTAAAACAAAAATTAAATAGTTTATTAAAGCCCCTATATGATAATTTACAACGAAAATATACGGTAGCATTTTGTTTACCACGCTTTACATCTTCTGATTTTTCTAAAACAATGCGTATTGTGTATACTTCTTTTTATGGGATGGTTGTCCATACTGAACTTGAACAGAATTATAGTGTAAGTTTTTGTCAAGAATCATCGTCGTATTTGGCTCTTTCAGAGGACATTCATAATCTTTTATTAAAAGCATATAAAGAGAAGAATTTTATTATTGATAAAAAGCATTTTTATAATGAAGGTGGCCAACAGTTATTCGGAATTGAGTTTAAAGGGATATTAAGTGATTTAAATTTAGTAATTGATAATCTGGATGGAGATAAAGAAGTTATTAGAGAAAGTTTATTAATGGAAGTTGAAATGGCAACTCTTGAAATTGGCTGTCAATTAATTAAAGAAGCGTATCAGACCATTCATTCAAATCCGTATCTATTTATTAAATTATCACGAGAAACATTAATGAATAAGTTAATTGTAGGACGTATCTTAAATTGTTTAAAACGATATAATTTGAATTATAATCAAATCATTATTAGTATCAATGAAGATGTTTTATTTGAACAAAATGAATTTTTGAAAAAGTTGATTAATCGTTTGCATGAGTTAGGAGTTGGGGTAGCTCTCGATGATTATGGAACGGGTTCCCTAACAGGATCAATTCGAAATTTAAATATTAATTATTTAAAATTAAGTCCTAGTTTAATTCAATATCTAAGTTCAACGTATCATTACTCAGGAATGATGAAATCTTTAATATCGGTTTGCTCTAATTACAATGTGAAGATTTGTTGTTCGGATATTGACAATAAATCTTCTCATGATTTAATTTCGAATTTTGGAATTGATGTTGTGAGTGGAAGCTATTATCAGAGAAAATTGGTTGTTTAATTTTATAAAATAAGTCATAATAAAATGTATGAGTAGAATTAATGTTGTAGTTTCAAGAGGTGAATGAGATGAAACAAGATATCAATATGGATTTAGGACTTGAAGCATTTTTAGAACCAGACTCTGATTTTATCGAAGATTTATGTCAACACTTAGAAGAAGAAGGAATTCATTTAACGAATGAATTACTTGTTCAAATTCTTTCTGTTTATGAAGAAAGAAAATATGGATTCTTTAAAGAGTTAATTGAAAATCTAGTAGGTGGAGAGAATAGTCCACTTTCAGCAGATGGAGGACCAGCTGTTATCCAAGTTGTAATGGATGGTAAAGGTGAATTAAAGAAAAAAGAATCAAAATCAAAGGAATTAAATGATTTAGATTCAAAATTATTATCATAAAAATTAAGAGCTAAATTTATGTGAATGATTAGCATAGTTTAGCTCTTTTTTCGTCTGATTGTAAGAGAATGATGGAAATGAAAGAATTTGATTTTTTTTTGACGGAAATTAGTTATAATTTATTAAGATAGATGGGAACCAATTTAAGAGTTCATACGTCTAATAAGTGAAAGAGGTGGAAATAAGTGAAAAAAGACACCTATCAATCAGCCCAAATGGTCGTTGAACGATTGATTGAGGATTATGGACAAGATGTCTTAAAAATTGCATATTTATATGTTAAAGATCAGCAATTAGCCGAAGATATTTTTCAAGAGGTCTTTTATAAGGTCATGAAGAATTATCATAAATTTGAGCATTTAAGTAGTGAAAAGACATGGTTAATCCGAATCACGATTAATACGTGTAAAGACCTTTTACGAACGAGCTGGTTGCGACGTGTTACTACCTTTGGAACTTTAGAAGAGCAAAATCAGACACAATATGAACAACCATTTGATATGACACAGTCAGAATCAAATAATGAATTATATGAAATGATTATGAAGCTTCCACAAAGATATAAAGAAGTAATCTTACTATTTTATTATGAAGACTTTAGTTATGATGAAATGGCAAAGATTTTAAATATACCAAAGGGAACCGTACAAAGTCGTTTGGCTCGTGGGCGAGAAAAATTGAAAAAAATGATGGAAGAAAGAGGTGAGATTAGTGGAAGATAAAGAAATACGAGAAGCCATTCATAAACAACTAGAAACAATCCAAATCAATCCTCATTTAAAAGCAAGAACACTTGATTATGTGACGAAAAAATCAAGAACTTCAGGGATTAGATATCGTAAAGTTAAAGGTCTGTCTTTAACAGCTATGACTTTTGCAACAATGATGTTAGTTGTATTAGTTCAAAGTAAAGAAGAGGTCTCACAACCACAGTACTTAAATGAAGCAACGCCAATGGCAATTTCGAGTGAAGAGCAAGATGGTGTGATGAGAAATTTGATACCTGAAACAATGTTCTCGCAATTTAAAACACAGTTAACACAAGCTTCGATTGAATTTACAGATGATACTTCATTTGTAACTGATGGAATTACTATTCATTCCTTCATCGTTTATAATCAGCCAAGTTACTTTTTAGAGTTATCCACAGATGTGGATAATGAATCTGTTAGCACTAATTTAGAAGCTATTTTATCAGAAATGAATCAATCGCTAAGCTCATATCAATTGTTTAAGTTGGATGATTTAAATTATTTCTTGTATGGTGGTCAAGATTCTGTCGTACGAGATTTGTTGCATTTAGATAAAGTTGATGCTATTCAATAACATAATAAAAACAACTCACTAAATTAGTGAGTTGTTTTTATTATGTATTCAGATAATCTCTGTGCGTCATGCGCTGAACATTCTACTGTAATTAACGTTCCGTTTTCTTGGTATTCCGTTGAAAATACAGTGGCTACTTCATTTAAATAAGAAACAAGATTTCCACGATCATATGGAATCAAGAAGGTAGCCTTTACGTAGTTTTGGAAAATGTGGTGCTTAATCATATTAATTAATTCATCAATATTTTCTAAGTTTTTAGCAGAAATACGAACAGAATCTTGATCTGTTGGAGGTGCAATTTCATCCGGTGCTAAATCTGATTTATTATAAACATAAACCATTGGTGTTTCTGAAACGCCTAATTCTGCTAATACTTTGTTTGTGATTTCAATTTGTGTTTCAAATTCAGGATGAGATAAATCTACAACATGAAGTAAAAGATCGGCTTCAGTTACTTCCTCAAGTGTTGAACGGAATGCTTTTACTAATTGGTGAGGAAGTTTGCTGACAAATCCTACAGTATCAGTTAATAAAAATTGCTTATTATCTGGTAGTTGAATTTGACGAGTTGATGTTTCAAGTGTTGCAAACAACATATTTTTTTCAAAAACAACTTTATCAAGTTGTGAGTTTGAGATTTTTAATAAAGCATTCATCGTGGTTGATTTACCTGCATTCGTATATCCAACAAGAGCAACAACTGGAGTCGCATTACGTTTACGCAATTTTCGTTGATTTTGGCGTGCAAGTACTAAAGAATCGAGTTCTTTATTTAAACGATGCACTTGCTCTTCAATACGACGACGGTCAAGTTCAAGCTTTTTCTCTCCAGGTCCTTTTGAACCAATTCCACCGGCTTGACGAGATAATGAAGCATTTAATCCAATTAAACGAGGCATCATATAACGAAGTTGTGCAACCTCTACTTGAAGTTGTGCTTCGCGAGTTTTTGCCCGACGAGCAAAGATATCTAGAATTAAAATAGTACGATCAATTACTTTACATTGTAATCCTGCTTCTAGGTTACGAATTTGAGAAGGAGACAGTTCATCATTAAAGATAACTAAGTTAGCATCGTTTTGAGCGACTAATAAAGCGACTTCTTCTACCTTTCCTGTTCCAATATAGCAAGCAGAGTTTACGCGCTCAAGTTTTTGAGTTAATAAACCAACGACTTCAACATTACAAGCTTCTGCTAAGTTTCTTAATTCTTCGACACTGTATTCAAAATTTTTATCACTATTTAAATCAACACCAACTAATATGGCGCGTTGCATGATTTCTTCCATTTGATCACCTCTGTTTAATTGTTGAAAAACTACTATAAGTTTACTATATAAGAAGCAGTAGTTTTTGTCTATTTAAAAAATTTTTACAACTTGTTACGTTAAATCTGTTATAAGTAAAGATAAAAAATATTAAAGAGCTATTTTCTAATTTTAAAAAAGGTAAAATAGAAATATAATCGTATATATAATTGTAGAGTTTGTGTTGTTACCTTTTACTATATAGAAACAGAAATGTATTTCACTATTATAAATTTGTCTCAGTACTGAAGCCCTTTTGGTACAGAGGTATAACTATAGGGGGTTCCTGTGCTAAGTAGTGAGACATCAGTCGAAATCTTAGCTATCCTCTGCTGGGAGGTAATGAGTCACCTAGCGGTGGGCAAAGCGAACCATCCTCAATTGATAGGGTAATAAGTTAAAAGTTTTCCAAGTATGAAAAACTTATCTCGACTTATATATAGTTTATGCGTTTGATTCAAAAAGATTTATACACGGCTAGGATATCTTGCACAGATATGTGATAATGAGATTAGAAGACTATACAATTTATGAGGAGGCACCAGATGGCAAGAGCTAAAACAAAAACATCATTTTTCTGTCAACAATGTGGAATGGAAAGTTTAAAATGGGTTGGACGTTGTACAGGTTGTGGTGAATGGAATTCAATGGTTGAGGAATTAAAGCCAACAAAGGCTGAGGCTCGTCGTGGCTTTGTAGCAAGTGAATCAATGACGAAACCTCAAAAATTACATGAAATTGAAACGAGTGAAGAAGCTCGTATTCACACATCGATGAGTGAATTAAATCGTGTACTTGGTGGTGGAATTGTACGAGGATCGTTAGTTCTTTGTGGGGGAGAACCTGGAATTGGAAAATCGACGTTACTGCTTCAAACTGCACAAGATTTAGCAGCTAAAAACGTTCGAGTTTTATATGTATCAGGTGAGGAATCGGCTCGCCAAATTAAGCTTCGTGCGGAACGTTTAGGTGTTGTAAGTGATAATCTATATATTTATGCTGAAACAGATTTAACGTTGATTGACCGACAAATTCAACAGTTAAAACCTGAATTTGTTATTATTGACTCGATTCAAACGATTCATATGCCTGAGGTTACATCAGCACCAGGTAGTGTGTCACAGGTTCGTGAATGTACGGCACAATTAATGAAGATTGCAAAAATCGGAGGAATTTCTGTCTTTATTGTCGGACACGTGACGAAGGACGGAAATATAGCGGGACCTCGCTTACTTGAACATATGGTCGATACCGTTCTTTATTTTGAGGGAGACCGTCATCATACATATCGTATTTTACGAGCAGTTAAAAACCGTTTTGGTTCAACGAATGAAATCGGAATTTTTGATATGAAGGAAGAAGGGTTAGATGAGGTAACCAATGCATCTGAGGTCTTTTTAGAGGATCGTACGAAAGGGTTACCGGGAACGGCTATTATGGCTTCTATTGAGGGAACGAGACCAATTCTTGTAGAAATTCAATCGCTTTTAACACCAACTTCATTTGGTAATCCGAAGCGTATGGCTTCTGGAGTTGATCATAATCGTGTGTCATTGATTTTAGCAGTCTTAGAAAAACGCATGGGATTCTTTTTACAAAATCAAGATACCTACGTCAAAGTAACAGGTGGTGTTAAACTTGATGAGCCGGCTGTTGACCTAGCAATTGTTGCAAGTATTGTTTCAAGTTATAAAGATAAGATGACACCAAGTGGTGATGTTTATATGGGAGAAGTCGGTTTAACAGGTGAGATTAGACGTGTTTCACGTATTGAAGAACGCATTAAAGAAGCTAAAAAGCTTGGATTTACACGTGCTGTTATACCAAAGAAAAATCTTGGTGGATGGACACCACCCCAAGGCATTGAAGTGATAGGTGTCGATACGATTTCTGATGCATTAAAAGTAATGTTTAAAGAAGATTTAAAATTTTAATTCAAACAAACCGAAGATGAGGGGGAATCTTAGTGGATGTTTGGACAGCTATAAAAAAAGGGATGATTTTTATCATCCTTTCTATTTTTATTTTAATGTTAGTTAGCTTAATTCCTACTCAATTATTAACTAGGACTGAAGAGGTTTCGACTCAAAATCCTAGCACTCTCTTACAGACTGATGCGACAGAACAGTATAAGACTTATCAAAATGTAGAGGTAAATGTTTCGGTTGTAGACCTAGATGAGAGTCTTACACTTTTACAAACTTTGATAGATGAGGCATCGGTCAACTTAGTGTCGTCCTTTATTTGTTCTACTGATACACCATCAAGTAATCCTGTTGCTAGATTCACGATAGCGGTTTCTCATGCGTCGATGACTGACTTTTTAGGTAAGGTTTCGTCAAGTTTGCAAGTTAGTGAAATCAAGACATATACTGATACTGAAATGCTACTAGTAGAGGGGATTGATAGTTGGATTAAGAATTTATCAATTCAAGAAAAACGGTATCAAGAATTGTTGTCAGAGGCTTACGAATTAGAGGAAATTTTGGCAATTGAAACGGAGTTATCTCGTGTTCGAACAGAACTTGATGAATGGCAGTCACTTAAAGAAAAACGAGATATGGTGAAGGTAACGATTTCTTTTTATTTAGTTAAAAATCCGGCAACGTCTTGGCAAGAAGCGATTAGTGAGGAACTAGTCATGCAACTCGGTCAAATGGCATCTTATTCTAAGATTTTAGTGATTAAGCTGATTGGGTGTTTACCGTATTTTGTGGTAGTTCTTTTTGTTGTTATTTTGGCAAGACTGATTTTTAAGCGAAGTAAAAGACGACGCTGATTGGGGGATGACGTTGAACGTGAAGAAGTGGATTTTGAGTGGAATTATTTTAGTTTTTATCTTAATCGGTTGTTCGCAATTATTTAAATTTGAGGAGACGCCCAACTTTGTGGTCGAAGGTGTTGTGTTATCGGTTAGTGATGATACAGCGTTGATGTCTTTGCGACTTGATTTAACAGAACAGGATTTAAATAAAAGTTATGAAGAGTGGATGAATGGTTCATACGATTTGATGGAAGTTAGTTATTTGCAAGATGTTAAGGTAGGGATGAAGTTAAAGGTTGCTTTAAATGGTGAGATTTTAGAAAGTTATCCAAGTCGAGCCAGTGCTAAAAGTTATGAGGTTATTGGAGAAGTGGAAGCAAGTGAAGATGAAGCGGGAAATGAGCTAGTGATGGAATCAGTGGAACCCTATCATGCTCAACTGTTAAGTATTTTTCCAAAAACAATCGGCTTAATTCAATCCTATAATGGCTATGCTGAATACGGTCATTCTCAAAAATTGATTAAAGCAGAAGAAAAGGGGAATATTTTTGAATTAAGTTTTGAAGGACAAATGATGGATGGAATCGGAGAATTTGAAAATCGTACGTTCACACTCACATACGAAATTGATAACCAATCTGTGATTGAACATATTAATAATCAAGATCAGTATAATCAACTAAAAAATGAAATGTTGTTAAATTCTATTATCCCGAATAAAGTGATTTTAAAAGCTCCGCTTGAAGTTGGGACAAGTTGGTTTGAAAATTTTGTGTATGAAGGGCAAGATTGTACTGCTCAAACGGTTATCACACGTGTGGAATTGACACAAGAAGGGAAAATGCAGTATGAAACCTTAACGACAGTTGAAGGTATTGAAGGTTATTATATGGATACTTATAAGGAAACCAGAGTTTTCACCGAAGGAAGTGGGATGACTTGTTTTAGTAATTTATTCTCGTTAGAATCCGTTGGCGTTGATTATGAAGAATTAGAACAATCAGAGGATTTATATATTTTTGGATTTAATCTTTCCTATGAAAAATTGAACAAATAAAAAGACCACGAAATTTCGTGGTCTTTTTATTATGCAACAGTTTGTTCTAATGCAACTTGAGAATTTTCTATTGCAGCTTTATTTGAAAATACTAATTTTAATAGAATTGGTGTAATAATAGTCGTAGTGACAACCATGATAACGATTGGACCAAAGAACACCGATCCCATTAATCCAAAGGCAGATCCTTTACTTGCTACGATTAATGCGACTTCTCCCCTTGAAACCATTCCGGTTCCGATTTGAAGAGCTTCAGCATTTGTATATCGGCAAAGTTTTGCTCCAAGCCCACATCCAAGAATTTTCGTTAAAATCGCAACGACGATTAAGATTCCTGAGAAAGTGATTAAAGACGCTGACATTTCTGGAATCACAACTTTAATTCCGATACTTGCGAAGAAAATTGGTGATAATAGCATGTACGCTGTTGTATCAAAACGCGCCATTAAATAATGTTTACGTGGTGCGTTAGATAAAACTAAACCTGCCATAAAGGCACCGGTAATATCAGCAACACCGAAGAAGTGTTCAGCAGTAAATGATAATAATAAACAGAAAACGAATGATAAGATGACGAAACGTCTTAAATCCATATTATGAAGACGCATGCTCTTATTCATGAATTTAGAGAAAATATAGCCACCTATTCCTCCAAGAATGAAGAATAGAACGATTTTGATTAAAACTAATCCGATGCTAACATCGGTGTTTGTCGCACTCGTTACAACTGTTAAAGCAATAACTCCTAAAATATCATCAATAATTGCGGCTCCTAAAATAGCATTTCCAGCACGGGTACTTAGCTTTCCAAGTTCTTTTAATGTTTCAACCGTAATGCTTACTGAAGTAGCAGTTAGGATAATTCCGATGAAGATATTTTGAAGAACAATTGGTGCATTGGCATCTGAAATTCCATTTTTATTAAATACGGATGCGATAATAAATCCTCCGATAAGTGGAACAATCATTCCAAGTAAAGCAATAATAATAGATGCTTTTCCGGTTTTCTTTAATTCTTTCATATCTGTTTCAAGTCCAGCTGTAAACATTAAAACGATAACACCTAGTTCAGATAACTGAAGGATAAAATCTGTTTCATGTAAAACATTTAGACATGCTGGGCCTAAAATTAATCCAGCTAGTAATGCTCCAACAACTTGTGGTAATTGAATTTTTTTTGTTAATAATCCCAAAAGCTTAGTGCTCATTAAGATTAAAGCAATATCAAATAGAAATTCGTAAGACAACATAGTATTTACTCCCCTCTAATTTTCACTTGACAAATTATACATCCAAGTAAAGCATTTTACAACCTAATTTTAGGCAAAAAACGTTTTTATTGGAATGACTTTTTTACCACATTCAATATAATATTTAGACAAATTCAATATAATAAAAAAGTACATTTAAAAAGTAGTATTATGGAATTTCGAGGATTTTATACGATGAAAAGTTTATTCTCTAAACTTCATTGACAAAAATGGATATTTTTGTTATATTGCTCGACACTATTTATTTTATTGAGGTGAGAAGAATGAAAAAACAAATCATATCTAATGCATTTTTATTTCTGTCCATTATGGTTTATGTTGTTTTGTTTAAGACCATTTTTGGCCAATCTAACTTAATGGTTGGAGTTACGGTTTTAATTATTGGATTAGTTACATCTGAAAAGGATATGACTCAAAATTTAAAACTGTTATTTATTAAATTATTATTAATCTTGTTGTATATGGGATTAGCGAGTTATTTAATAACGGTTAGTGCATTTTTAACAATGTTAATTAGTATTCCATTTATTTTCTTTATGACGTATTGGACAACTATAAATGGTAAGAAAACATATCATTTCCCATATTTACTTGGATATTTATTTCTATTATTATCAGCACCAGTTTCAGATATTAAAATGCTTCCAGGACGTTTAATTTCGTTAGCGATAGGAGCATTATTAATCGTTTTATTACAATATGTAATGAACAAAGATACTTATAAGAAGATTTTAAAAAATGAAAATGAAACAGCATTAGAGCTTGTTGAAAAAAGAATCGATCGAATTTTATCTCAAGATTACAGTATTCATCCTGAAGAAATCGATGTTCTTAAACTGGGAATGAAACGTTTTATGAAAGTAACATTTGAACGTCGCAATTTAAGAACGACTTTAACAACGGATAGTATGTATCGTGTGAGTGAAATTATCTCACTTCATAAAATTTATTACTTATTAACAGATGTCTCAAATTACTACGAAGCGGGTGAAACATCAGAAGAATTATTACTAGATCTGAAATTATTAGTTCAAGGATTAAAAAATGAGGACTACGCTATTGCGGCTAAAATATTTGATAAATGGGATGAAAAAGTTTTACCTGACTTCATGCAAAAAATTAAACAGGCTTTAAAGATATTGAAATTATCTGAACAAGATGTTTATCCTGAATATAAAGAAAACATCTTGCATCAAATATTCCAAATTGATACAAAGTCACTGTCTTTTAAATTTGCTATGCGTGTGACGATTTTATTAAGTGCTGCCTTGTTCTACACCACATTCTTTAACTTAGAATATGGTCGTTGGCTATGTTTTACACTGTTAGCACTTGTTCAACCAAGTTATGAGGAAAGTAATAAGAAAACATGGATGCGATTTACAGGGACATTATTCGGTGTTATTTTATTTTTAATTTTATTTACAATCTTTAAATCTTCAACTTCACGAACGTTGATTGTGATGATTACATCGTATGTAAATATGTTCTTTAATCGATACGATTATAAAATGATTGCAACAACTATCCAATCGCTTGGAGCAGCTGTTATTGGAACAACAGGATTAATTGTTGCCCAGAATCGTGTGGGATTTGTTTTGTTAGGGGGAATAGTTGCCTTTTTAGGAAATCGATATTTATTTACAATTCGTGAAAAAGAAGCTCATACTTATTTAATGGATCTTTATGAAAAGTATAAACATTATCTTTTAGGTAATGAAAAGTATCCTCATACAGTTATTGTAGAAGCTTATCATGCCCTCGAAATGGCAGGGGACGATAACAAATATCGTGAATGGTTAAATGTTAGCTTTGATGCTTTAACTAATCCAATTCAATAACATCTAAAAACACTTTTTATCTATATGGTGAAAAGTGTTTTTTTTGATAAGGTTAAATTGAAAGAAATTATTTTTGTGAAAGTTGTTCCAAAAAAACGACAAAATTCCAACCGAGAACTTGATTTTTTGATATAATAAAATTGGAATTTTAAATCATTTATAGGAGGTTTCAACATGAGACGTGAATTAGCAATTGAGTTTTCTCGTGCCACAGAGGCAGCAGCATTAGCAGGTTACAAGTGGTTAGGACGTGGGGATAAAAACGCGGCAGATGGTGCGGCTGTTTTAGCGATGCGTCACGTATTAAATGAAATTAATATTCGCGGAGAGATTGTGATTGGTGAAGGTGAAATCGATGAGGCGCCAATGTTATACATCGGAGAACGTGTTGGAACTGGATTTGGAGACGATGTAGATATCGCGGTAGATCCAATTGAAGGAACTCGTATGACAGCAATGGGACAGGCTAATGCTATGACAACCCTTGCCGTTGGTGAAAAAGGATCTTTCTTAAAAGCACCAGATATGTACATGGAAAAACTAATCGTTGGGCCAAAAGCGAAAGGTGTTATTGATTTAAACTTATCTTTAGAAGAAAATATTCGTCGTGTTGCCAAAGCAGTTAATAAGCCATTATCTGCTGTAACAGTGATGACACTTGCTAAACCACGTCATGATGAGCAAATTAAACAAATGCAGGCTTTAGGAGTGCGTGTATTTGCGATTCCAGATGGAGATGTTGCAGCTTCAATTTTAACATGTATGCCATTTAGTGAAGTTGATATGGTTTATGGAATTGGTGGAGCACCAGAAGGTGTTGTTTCTGCTGCTGTAATCCGTGCACTTGATGGAGATATGCAAGGACGTTTAGTTTTACGTAAAGATGTTAAAGGTGAGACAGAAGAAAATATTAAAATGAGTGAGGATGAAGCTCGTCGTTGTGAAGAAATGGGAGTTAAACCAAACGAAATTTTAAAACTTGAGGATATGGCGAAAAGTGATAATGTTATCTTCTCAGCAACAGGAATCACTAAAGGTGATTTATTAGATGGAATCACATGTGAAGATGGAATTGCCACAACTGAAACATTAGTTATTCGCGGAAAATCAAGAACTGTTCGTCGTATTCAATCAATTCATTATCTAGATCGTAAAGACGACCAAATTAAAGAAATCATTTTATAATTTTTTAAACTAGCCTCCTATCAATAGGAGGCAACTTTTACATATGAGGTGAAAGACATGTACGCTGCAATTATTTTATCAGCCGGAATTGGAAGTCGAATGGGATTGGGTTACAATAAAATGTTATATGAAATTAACAACCAACCTGTTGTGGTTCATACCTTGAAAAAATTCTTAAAAAATGCAAACTGTGGACAACTTATATTAGTTGTTAATCCAACTGAAATAGATACGATGCAAAATATCTTAGAAGGTGCTAATATAATGGATTCGCGTATTCGAATTGTTCGAGGTGGAAGCGAACGACAATATAGTGTCTACAATGGGCTTCAGATGGTTACTGAGGATGTTGTTTTAGTTCATGATGGAGCGCGACCTTTTGTGACGCAACGTATGATTGATGAATGTTATCAGCAAGCTCTAAGTCATCATCCGTCTATTGTAGCAGTGCCTGTAAAGGATACGATTAAACGTGTAGTTGACGGTGTCGTAGTTGAAACTCCTGATCGCTCGCAAATATATGCTGTTCAGACACCGCAAGCAGCCCCAACTTCTTTATTAAAGCAAGCACATGAACGTGCAAAAAAAGCAGAATTTTTAGGGACTGATGAGGCAAGCTTAATAGAGAAGTTTACAAAATCAACTGTTAATGTGGTACGAGGAGACTATACTAATATTAAACTAACAACTCCAGAAGATTTAGTAATGGCAAAGCAATTAATGAAGGGAACCCTATAGATATTTAATAGCTAAAATGAATTGAAATAAGTGAATCATATTTTATGTCGTTAAACAAGAAATTCAAATTACGATAAAAAAATAGCCAACGAAAAAAATTTCGTTGGCTATTTTTATACAAGCTACTAGACAATGTATAGTAGTGTTTGTTATACTACTAGTGTGTAATACACAGTAGGGGATGAATAACTAAAATTTATCACGATGTTATACATTAAAATTTAATTTTTTTATAAAAATAAAAATAATAATTAAGATATAAGGAGTAGATTTTTATGAAAAAGACACTATTATATTCAATGTTAGTAACAGGGGCATTTTTATTCGGATGTTCTTCTGCTCCTCAAACGACTAATCCATCAACTACTCAAACAGAAACTCCGATAACTTCCCAGAATCCTAATTCAACAAATATTAGCGGTGCGCAAGTGACAATTACTGAAGAGCAAGCAAAAGAGATTGCTTTGAAAGAAGTCGGATCAGGAAATGTTATTGAATTCTCATACGATATGGATGATATTATTCCAAATTATGATATTACGATTGTGAATGGTACGACTGAATATGAATTTGAAATCAGTGCTGTTGATGGAAGTATTTTAAAACGTAGTAGTGAACAAAATCCACTAATCACTAATGAAGTAAAGATTGATGAGGCAAAAGTAAAAGAAATTATAAATAATCAAGTCAATGGAACAATTGTTGGAATTAAATTGGACCGCGATGACTACCTTCCGGTTTATGATGTTACAGTAGTAGATGGAACATATAAATATGAATTTGAAGTCAGTGCGATGGATGGAAGTATTTTGAGTAAAGACCAAGAATTAATTAACCAAGCATCTAATATAAATACTAATCAAGGATTAAATATTGATCAAACTAAAGCGAAGGAGATTGCATTAGGCCAAGTAAATAGTGGCGTAATTGGCGAATTTTCATTAGATTATGAACGAGGAATTCCTGTATATGAGATTACTGTTTATGAGGGAAGAACTGAATACGAATTCGAAATTAGTGGGATTGATGGAAGTATTATTTCTCGCAGTGTGGATACAAATTTAGATTAATATAGCCGAATAAAAGGTTAGAAAATATTTTAAATTTGAAAGACTTGTGGTATTATATCACAAGTCTTTTTGATGGATTTCTTGCTAAAAGACTATCTGTAAGGGAGGTTTAGGGTAACAATTTGTTGTTATTAATAATGAGATTATGAATGCACAATATAAAAAGGGTGTTTTAGAATTATGTGTTTTAAAATTAATTGAAAAAACGGATTTGTACGGTTACGAAATGGTTCAAAAACTTTCATATTATATAGAGGTGACTGAGAGTACAATTTATCCATTATTAAGAAGATTAACGAAAGAAGGCTATTTAGAAACTTATAATAAAGAGTCAACTGAAGGTCCGACGAGAAAATATTATTCAATAACAGATAAAGGTGAAGAATATTTAGCAAAACTTTTAAAAGAATGGAATCAAATGGTTGAATCCGTTCATCGTTTATTCGAAGGAGTGTGATTAGTCAGTGGATATGATTAACCAATGGCTAGAAGAGTTAGAGCGAGAATTACAAGATATTTTAGAAGAGGACCGATTAGAAATCTTATCTTCTTATAAAGAACAAGTTAATGAAATGAAAGAGTTAGATATAGATGAAGAGGAGATATTATCTAGATTAGGATGGCCTAAAAAGGTAGCACAAGAAGTTAAGCAATCATTAGATTATACTGAATCTCGTTTCCCCGCTGATAAAGATGATTCAAAGGTAGAAAAGCCAAAATCTAATGAAAAAGGTTTTAAAAAAGGTATCTCTATCTGTGCTATCATAGCATCTTTATGTGTCTCGATTTTATTTTTTATGACGAGTTTTCGTTTTATAATTGGAAGTATTTTTTTAATGTCTTTTTCAATCGGACTTGCGATTGCAGTATTAGGAGTGACACTAATTTTATTTAATATTGGGGTTGCGTCACTTTATACAGGTTATTTGATCTATAAACGACTTAATTAAGAATCAATTGAGGAATGTAGGTGAATTCAATGAGAAAGAAAGGTTTAGAGCTTTATTTAATTATTTCGAGTCTAGTTGCCGTTATTATTGTGATAGTGTGTTCTGTAGTTACGGTATCATCTAATATCGTGATAAAACAAAGCTTACATCAAGGAGTCCTTTTTGATTTAATCGAGTTAAAATCACAGGGGATGATTGAACTAGATGACTTATTTGATGATATTTTTGATTAGAAAGGAAGATTTTGATGATTCGAATTGGCCATTCAACTGATATCCATCAGTTAGTAGAGGGACGCAAATTAATTTTAGGTGGAGTTGAGATTGAGCATACAAAAGGATTACTTGGACATAGTGATGCTGATGTATTATGCCACGCAATAACAGAAGCAATTATTGGTGCTTTAGCAAAAGGTGATATCGGAACTCATTTTCCAGATACTGATCCAACTTACAAAGGAGTCGATTCACGTGTTCTATTGCGCGGAGCCTTTAAAATGATGGATGAAGCGGGATATTGCTTAGGAAATTTAGATGCGACAATTTATGCTGAAAGACCTAAAATGCGACCACATATCGACTCGATGCGTCAAAATATTGCGAGTGATTTAAATGCTTCAATGGATCAAGTTAATGTAAAAGCTACTCGTGGTGAAAAGTTAGGGTTTGTGGGGCGAGAAGAAGGAATAGCTTCAGAGTGTGTTGTTTTATTATTCAAAAAGACTAATTAACACAATATTAACGCGATGTTAACCGTTTATTAATCTCTGAGATATTGATACAAGGTATAATCAATTATGATATGCCCCCTATATTTTAATAAAGCTAAAGAATTACTTCTTTGGCTTTATTTATTTATAAAGCAAAAAGCACCTCGCTAATGAGGTGCTTTTTAGTTATCCACAGTTTTAATTTTAAAACGGAATCACTTCAGATCTCATATAATTCCTCTTTTCATTGTAGATATTGTTTTCATAGGTAACATTCCCTTCTCCTTTCACCTAATTAGATAAAATAATATTAAATGTTGTAATACATTTACCAAAAAGTGAATCTTTTTTTAGATTCATCGTTTTCGTAAAGATTTAATAACAAGCCAAACGATTGCAATTAGAACAATAGTCGATAGTATTTGTAACGTTAAATTAATCCAATCTGGCATTACATATATTTGCATCTCATCCCCTCCGGTAGATTCATCATATCATAAATCTATTCTTTAATGACTTAGAATCATGGTAAAATCAGTGTCTTGGGCGCAATTTTTTTTAATAATCTTTAATATTTTGTTTCAATCGTATATAATATGAAAAGAATAACAATAGTACAGTTATTATGTTTAAATAGGAGGCAATATTTATGACAGTTCGTGTTCGTTATGCACCAAGTCCAACAGGATTTTTACATATCGGAAATGCTCGTTCAGCATTATACAATTATTTATTTGCGAAACATTACGGTGGAGATTTTATTTTACGTATTGAAGATACTGACTTAGAGCGCAACGTTGAAGGTGGAGAAGAGTCTCAAATGAACTTTTTACGTTGGTTAGGAATTGAATGGGATGAGTCTGTTGATTGTGGTGGAGAATATGGCCCATACCGTCAATTAGAACGTTTAGATATTTATCGTCAATATGTAGAAGAATTAATCGAAAAAGGATTAGCTTATAAATGCTATTGTACAAGTGAAGAACTTGAGGCAGAACGCGAAGCTTTATCTACTCATGGTCATGATAATATCCATTATTCTCGTCGTTGTTTAAATGCAACAGAAGAAGAAAAGAAAGAATTAGAAGCACGTGGAGAATACGTGGTTCGTATTAAAGTTCCTGAAAATGAAGAATACACATTCAATGATATCGTTCGTGGAGAGGTTACTTTTAAATCAGAAGATTTTGGTGATTGGGTTATCATGAAAAGTAACGGAATCCCAACGTATAACTTTGCAGTAGTTGTGGATGATCACTTAATGAAAATTACTCATGTTTTCCGTGGTGAAGAGCATTTAACAAATACTCCAAAACAAATGATGGTTTATCGTGCTTTTGGATGGGATATTCCTCAATTTGGTCATATGACATTAATCGTTAACGAAAATGGTAAGAAATTATCAAAACGTGACAAAGATACAGTTCAATTCATTGAACAATATGCTAACATGGGATATTTACCAGAAGCATTATTTAACTTCATTGCATTATTAGGATGGTCTCCTGCAATTGAAGAAGAGATTTTATCGCATGAACAATTAATTGAATTATTTGATGAAAAACGTTTATCTAAATCACCATCTACATTCGATAAAAATAAATTATCATACATTAATAACCGCTACATCAAAGCATTAGAAGATGAAGAGTTATTAGAATTATGTATGCCTCACTTAGTTGAAGAGGGAATTTTAGAAGGAAAAACAACAGCATGGGCAATGGAATTAATCTCATTATTCCATGATCGCTTGTCATATGGTGCTGAGATTGTTGATTTATATGATGAATTCTTCTCAGAAGAATTAGAATTAGACGAAGAAGCACAAGCTTTCATTGCACAAGATGGTGTATCTGAAACGTTAAAAGCATTCAAAACAGAATTAGAAGCATTAGAAGATTTCAATGCTGAAGGAATCCAAGCCGCAATTAAAGCAGCTGGAAAAGCAGCGGGAGCAAAAGGTAAAATGTTATTCATGCCTTGCCGTATTGCAACAACTGGGCAAATGCACGGTCCAGATTTACCAAAAGCATTAGCTTTATTAGGTAAAGAAACAGTTGTTGGACGTATTGCAAAATTCATCTAATGAAATATTAAAACCTCAGAATTAATCTGAGGTTTTTTTTGATTTTAAGGCGAGTAAGATTAAAAGAAGATAGATAATAGTAATAAAAAAATAGAGGGTCCAAACTACACTATAATTGAAATAATCAACAATAAATCCTGTAATAACAGGACCTAATGCTCCACCGAGTGTGAAAATCATATTAATCACTCCTAGATACATGGCGTAATGTTCTTGTCCAAATAAAGCGCTTGTTCCATAGGTAGGGACTAAAGAGGGTAAACATAAACAAATACCAAACAGAGCGGCGAAAACAAAAAGGAGTGATGGAATGGTTCCTAAAAGTAAACAGACATAACCGATAAGAGCCATTGAGACTAATAGAATAATTGATTTAGTTAATTTTACTTTATCAAAAATATATCCTCCGATTAAACTCCCCATTAATGCGAAAAGTGCTTGAGTTGAACCGACATTTGCATTAAACGGAAGTGGATGGCCTAGATAAATTAAATATGATTGAATATGCATCTTAGTTCCTGAAATACACATCCCGAGTAAGAAGAGACCGACTATAAATAAAATTAGCCGTGGACTCCACTGAATATCTTTATATGAAAATTTTTCTTTCTTTTTAGCTTTAATGGTTGTATCTGGTGGCATCCTCATAATGAAGAGTGCTAGCGGTAGACAAACTACAATAATGATAATGCCAAGAATAGCATAGGTGAAGGTGTATCCTTTACTGATCAGTAACCTTGAAACCACCTGCATCCATATAAAAGACCCTGTTCCCGCTCCTGCCGTTGAAATTCCTAATGCTAATCCTTTTTTATCCTTAAACCAGTGTGTTAGTGTTGTAGCAATCGGAATGGTAGTTAAACAGGTTAGCCCTATTCCGACAATAATGGCAATGCAATAGAACATCCAAATTTTTGTAGCGAGAGAATAACAGAAAAATCCACTGCCGGTTAAAATAGCTCCGATACTCATAATGAGTTTAAGTGGAAGTTTTGTTAGTAGTTTTCCGATAATTGGAGACATTAGTGAGGTCGTGATTGCACCTATCGTAAAAATGAATGAAAAGGATGAGAGTGAGAATCCTAAGTCTTTGGTGACGGGATCTAAAAATAATGTCGTAATATTATTAACAATACTAAATGCAACACCCATAATTAAAAAACATGATAGTAAAACAAGCCATTTATAAAATTCTAATTTCTTACTCATTTGTTCACACTCCAAATAAATCGTATAGTTTAGAATTTGATAAATAGACTAGGATTATGTATAAATATCGGGTATTGTATTTATTAGAAAAGGGGGATTAAAATGGATGTAACTTTTCAAACGGATGTTGGACGCTTTAACTACCGTGTGGCTGGCGTATTAATTCATGAGAATCGGCTGCTTGTCATGACCGATGAACGCTCACCCTATTATTATTTACCAGGTGGGAGAGTGTCGATGAATGAGGAAAGTACTATGGCTATTAAACGAGAAATAAAAGAAGAATTGGACGTGGAGGTTGAAGCGACTCAATTACTATGGATCGTTGAAAATTTCTTCGTCGAGCAACAAAGCCAAGAACAATTTCATGAAATTGGAATGTACTACTTGCTTCAGTTAACAGAGGAAGACATTTTAAAAAGAGGTCAGGAGTTTATCATGAATGAAGGTGGATATAAAAAACTATCTTTCCTATGGCTACCTTTAGAAAAAATTAAACATCTAAATATTTATCCATTGTTTTTAAAAGAACGCATCATGAATTTACCACAGGTGCCAGAACATTTGGTTGAAATAAAAGAATAATGATTGGCATAGTATCTACTAAGAGGGGAGAGCTAAGTATGTTTGGACAGTTCTTAATTATCGTATCTGTTTTTGCTTTAATCATCTGGTTTTGGGTGCTTGTTTTTAAACTATTAATTAGAGCAAATAAAGCTTTGCAAATTTATATTGATAATCAAACAAAAAATCTCTAGTTCAGCACTAGAGATTTTTTAGTTATTATTTAACTGCAATTGCTTCAATTTCGATTTTAGCATCGCGTGGTAAACGGGCTACTTGTACACAAGCTCGTGCTGGTTTGTGGGCTGAGAAGTATTCTCCGTATACCGCATTTACTGCAGAAAAATCATTCATATCAGCTAAGAAAATTCCACATTTTACGACATTTTCTAATGTATATCCCGCTTCAGTTAAAATAGCTTGAATATTTTTTAAACATTGGTGAGTTTGAGCTTCGATTTCATCAGATACAAACTCCATTGTTTGTGGGTCTAATGGGATTTGTCCTGAAATATAAAGTGTTCCATTTGCTTCAATAGCTTGAGAATAAGGTCCAATGGCTTTTGGAGCATTATCTGTTGCAATAATATTCATTAGTAGTTCCTCCTCATCAGTTTACGAGCATCCTTAAGAGTGTCCGTTTAAAATTAAGAATTTATTCATCATTTTTATTATACCATATCCATATAATGGTTTTAAGAGTTATGATGCATGAGTTTGTGTGATAGAATAAGACTATAAAATGAAGGAAAAAACGAAATAATGAATGCTGTAGCGGAGGGGACCTATCGTGAATACTGTAACGTTTGAAATGATAAAAGAAGCAGCACAAAACTTAAAAGGAGTTATTAAAGAAACAGATTTCTGTTTTGCAGAATCATTAAGTGAGCGTAGTGGAGCAGAAGTGTATTTAAAATTAGAAAATCTTCAGCAATCAGGATCATTTAAAATCCGAGGTGCTTATAATAAGATGCTTCATTTAAGTGATGAAGAAAAACAATGTGGTGTTGTTGCATCAAGTGCTGGGAATCACGCACAAGGTGTTGCAATTAGTGCAACGAAACTTGGCATCAAATCGACCATTGTCATGCCAAGGAGTGCACCGTTTGCTAAAATCTTTGCTACTCGCAATTATGGTGGTGAAGTGGTTTTAGAAGGAGAAATCTACGACGAGGCATATCAAAAAGCATTAGAAATTAAAGAAGCAACTGGAGCAACATTTGTTCACCCATTTAATGACCCTTACGTTATTGCAGGGCAAGGAACAATTGGTCTTGAAATGATTGAAGAACAACCAGATTTAGATGTCGTGTTAGTTCCAATCGGCGGAGGTGGAATTGCAGCAGGAATTGCAATGGCTATTAAAACATTAAATCCAAATACTAAAGTCATTGGAGTTCAAACAGAAAATGCCCCATCGATGTATCAATCAATTAAAGACGGGAAAATTGGCACAGTGAAGGTTACTAAATCGATTGCAGATGGAATTGCAGTCGCAACCCCAGGTGATGTTACGTTCCCATTAATTCAGCAATACGTTGATGAAGTTATCACAGTATCTGAAACTCAAATTTCGCAGGCTTTCTTATTATTGCTTGAAAACTGTAACTTGGTGTGTGAAGGTGCAGGAGCAGTTTGTGTTGCTGCAATTCTTTCAAATCAGCTAGACCTTAAAGGTAAGAAAGTCGGTGCCGTTCTGTCCGGAGGAAATATCGATACTAATCTTATTGAAAGTATTATTAATCATGCTATGATGTCTCTTGGACGTCGAACAAAAATTCAAGTTTCAATTGCAGATCGTCCTGGTGAGTTGAATGCTTTCTTAGATACAATCGCAGAGGAACTCGGTAATCTTATTATGATTCGACAAAATAGATATCGTGAAGGATTATCAATGTATCAATTAGGAGTGACGGTCGTTATTGAAACGTTAGACGCTGCTCATAAAGAACGCGTCATTCAAAAATTAATCGAATCAGGTTATGAGATTGAGTATACAAACTAGATAATTTTAGCGAAATATATTAAAATGAAAATAACATCAAGAAAAAGATAGGAGTTGGACTCACGATGCTAATTTATAATACGTATACGCGTGAGAAAGAAGAATTTAGACCGATTGAAGAAAACAAAGTGAGAATGTATATTTGTGGACCAACTGTTTACAACTATATTCATATCGGAAATGCACGTCCTGTTCTGTTTTTCGATTTAGTACATCGCTATTTTAAATATTTAGGATACGAAGTAGAATTTGTTTCAAACGTAACAGATGTTGATGATAAAATCATTAACCGTGCGATTGAAGAAGGTGTGACAGAAGCACAAATTTCTGAAAAATATTTAAACTACTTTTTAGAATGTAATAAAGCATTAAATGCTTTACCATTAACAGCAATGCCAAAAGTAACAGAAAGTATGGATTCAATGATTGAATTTATTAACCAATTAGTTGAGCGTGATTTTGCTTATGCAGTTGATGGAGACGTTTACTTCCGTATTGATAAAGTTCGTGAATACGGACAATTATCAGGTAAGAAAATCGATGAATTAGAAGTTGGAGCTCGTATTGCAGAAGACTCTAAAAAAGAAAATCCTTTAGACTTCGTTTTATGGAAAAAAACAGATAAAGGAATTACATGGGATTCACCTTGGGGTGCAGGGCGTCCTGGTTGGCATACAGAATGCGTTGTGATGATTAATAACCAATTCCATGGAAAAATTGATATCCATGGAGGTGGAACTGATTTACAATTCCCTCATCATGAAAATGAAATTGCTCAATCATTATGTATGTATGAACACAACATCGCAAACTATTGGATGCATGTTGGACGTTTAGGATTAAATAATGAGAAAATGAGTAAATCAATCGGAAATGTTATCAATGTTAAAGATTTAATTGAACAAATCGATGCTAATGCCTTCCGTTTATTTATGTTATCAGTTCATTATCGTCAACCAATTAACTACACTGAAGAAAACATCCAATTAGCAGTTAAAGAATGGCAAAAAGTAAAATCGACTTATGATCAATTACATTTAAAACTTGATTTAGCTGGTGCACTTGATGTAGAACCATCAGTAGTTCCTGAAATTGAAGCTCTAATGAACCAGTTTGTTGAAGCTTTAGAAGATGACTTCAATACCGCAAATGCTATTGCAAGTTTATATGGTGTGATTAAAGAAATTAATAAAATGGTTCGTGCGAAAGCATCAGATGAAGCAAACCGCTATGCTTTAATGACATTACAAAATATGACTTATATTTTCGGATTTGATTTAAACAAAAAACGTTTAACAGATGAAGAACGTGAATTAATGCAAGCTTGGGAAGAGGCAAGAAAAGCAAAAGACTTTGCTAAAGCAGATGAATTACGTGGAAAATTACAGGCTTTAAATGTTTTATAAAATAAGATATGATAAATTAGACTCCAAAATCAGTGGAGTCTTTTTTATTTTAAAAAATGAGTTTTAGGAAAACCATCTTAAAATTGAAACTTTTTTAGGGTAAAAAGTGATAGAATAGTGTCAAACTGAGGCGAATTCAAGAAAACAAGTCCGTTTTATTGCTTTTTCGTTAAAAGATAAAAAAGTAGTGTATAATAATGACGATATCAAAGAAGGCGCGTGAAATAATGGAAGCAAATCAGATGAATAGTACGATGCTGGCATTTGTCGGTGATTCATATTATGACTTAAAAATTCGAGAAATGTTATGCAAGAGTGGGGTTAATAAACCAAACAGACTTCACCAATTGGCAGTTAAATATGTATCAGCACATGCTCAAGCCACTACATTAGCATATTTAATTGAAATAGAATTTTTAACAGAGAAAGAATTAGAAGTAGTGAAAAAAGGACGTAACACGAAAAGTCGTTCCGTACCTAAAAACACAGATGTCTTAACATATGCTCATAGTACAGCATTCGAGGCTTTAATTGGATACTTATATTTAACAGAACAATTTGATCGTTTAGATGCAATTGTGAGCAAAAGTATTGAATATAAAAATGGAGTGACAAACTAATGGCGAAAAAAGAAGTTAAAAAAGACAAAAAACGTGAAGTAAAAAAAGATAGCCGTCGCGAAAACAAAAAAGAAAGTAAATACGAAGTCATTTATGGAAAAAATACAGTCAATGAAGTATTAGAATCAAAACGTAAAGTTTTTGAAGTGATTGTAGCAGACACAGTAGCAAAAGCGGAAAGAGGATTGATGGCGACAATCGAGAAAAAACAAATTCCTTGCAAAGTGTTACCTCGTCAAAAATTCGAACAATTAGCAAAGGATAAATATGATGCACGTGGAAATCATCAAGGTGTATTAGCACTTGTTGAACCTTATGCTTATATGCCATTACCTGATTTAATTGCAAAGGCAACTCAAAAGGAAGAACCAGCTTTCATCATCATTCTAGATGGATTAGAAGATCCACATAACTTAGGTGCAATCTTACGTACTGCTGATGCAGCGGGAGTGGATGGAATTGTTATTCGAAAAGATCGTTCAGTTGGATTAACAAGTACAGTAGCTAAGTTATCAACGGGAGCAATCGAACATATTCCAGTTGCATGTGTTGCAAACTTAACGGTTGCTATTAATCAATTAAAAGAAGCGGGACTCTGGATTGCTGGGACAGATGCAAGTGAAGCTCAAGACTATCGTACTTTAGATGCTACATTACCATTAGGTCTTGTAATTGGTAGCGAGGGAAAAGGAATGAGTCGATTAGTTCGTGAAGCTTGTGATTTTAAAGTTTACTTACCAATGCGTGGACATGTTACTTCATTAAATGCATCAGTTGCAGCAGCTTTATTGATGTATGAAATTTATAACAAGCGCAATCCTATAAAATAATAACTATACTGGAGGTATAATGTGACGGTAGAATATAACGATTATGAGTTAGTGTATTTAGTACGTGAGCAAAACGAAGAGGCGCTTCACATCATCATAGAAAAATACTCACCTTTGATCGGAAAAATTGCATCTTCTTATTATGGAATTGGATATGACTATCAAGATTTTTTTCAAGAAGGCCGTATGGCATTTATAAAAGCAATCTATTCTTTTGATGAAAATTCAAACTACAGTTTTTATTCCTATGCAATGACTTGTGTAAGAAATGCGATTACGACAAGCTACCGAAGATTAAAACGAACATCTGGTCTTGACCAACTAACGGATTATGATGAGCATCCGTTAGTTTCCACATTAGAAACTCCAGGATATTATCACTATGATAGTGAATATACGTATTTAAACGAAAAGTTAATTATTGAAATGGCAATGAATAGTGATAAAATATTGTCGCCATTTGAGAAACAATGTTTGAAATACTTCTTATTAGGTCATAATTATAATGAGATTGCTATAATATTAAACCTGTCCCCTAAGAAAATTGATAATGCTTTAAGCCGGTGTAAAAGTAAATTAAAGAATTTAAATAAAATGAATTCCTCTATTGGTGAAAGTTTCTAGCTTTATTGACAATGAAGCTTCTTTTTGATAGAGTAGATTAAGTTAAGATATAAAAAGTTGTGAGGGATAAAATGCGTACAAAAGTAATATTAGCTTGTGATGAATGCCTAAGTCGCAACTATTCAACAGTTAAGAATAAACAAACACACAGCGAGCGTCTTGTAGTTAAAAAATTCTGCAAACGCTGTGGAAAACATACAATGCATAAGGAAACAAAATAATCTACTAGGGGGCAGTTTAATGAATCAAGTTAAAGGGTTTTTTAAAGGTGTATCTGCAGAATTAAAGAAGATTACTTGGCCAACTGAAAAAGAGATGAAAAGTTATACTTTTCAAGTACTAGTATTCGTCGCATTACTAACAGTATTCTTCTTTGTAGTTGACTTAGTAATTTCCCAAGTAATGAATTTACTAGGGTAGGAGGTCATGATAGTGGAAAAACGTTGGTATGTTGTACAAACGTATGCTGGATACGAAAATAAAGTTATGACTAACTTATTAAAACGTATCGAGACAATGAATATGCAAGAAAAAATCTTCCGTGTATTAATTCCGGAAGAAAAAGAAGTAAAAATTAAAGATGGTGTTCGCAAAGAAAAAATGCGCAAAACTTTCCCAGGTTATGTATTAGTTGAAATGATTGATACAGATGATTCTTGGTATATGGTTCGTAATACTCCAGGAGTAACTGGATTCTTAGGATCAAGTGGAAAAGGAACTCGCCCAGTACCATTACCAACGGAAGAAGTTGTGCCGATTCTTAAGAAAATGGGAATTACAAGTGTGGAAGTATCGCTTGATATTCAAGTTGGTCAACGTGTATTAGTAGCAGCTGGACCATTTTCTGGACAAGTTGGAACAATTGAGTCAATTGACCAAGAACATAGCAAAGTCAGCGTATTGGTTGACCTATTCGGACGTGAAACTCCAGTAGAATTAGATTTTAATCAAATTTGTGAAGTTGAATAAAAAAAATGTTGCCTAAAGTAAAAAAAGGTGATAAACTATCGTAGTTGATATGAGACTCATATCAAGTGGGAGGGTAAAAAACCCAAATAACCACATCACGGACTTAGAGGAGGTGTGTCGCGTGGCAAAAGCAGTAAAAAGTATTGTAAAATTACAAATTCCTGCAGGAAAAGCAAATCCAGCTCCACCAGTAGGTCCAGCATTAGGGCAAGCAGGTGCGAACATTCAAGGATTCTGTCAAGAATTTAATGAGCGTACACGTGAACAAATGGGAAGTATTATTCCAGTAGTAATCACAGTTTATGAAGATCGTTCATTTACATTCATTACAAAAACTCCACCAGCATCAGACTTATTAAAGAAAGCTGCTGGAATCACAAGTGGTTCAGCTCAACCTCATAAGGTAAAAGTTGCTACTTTAACAAAAGATCAAATTCGCACAATTGCTGAGACTAAAATGTCTGACTTAAATGCGAATACAGTGGAAGCTGCAATGCGTATTATTGAAGGTTCTGCAAGACAAATGGGAATCGTTGTAGAAGACTAATCTACATGTTTTAGGTTGTAGATTACAACCTAAATCTGTGGGAGGAGATTCCGTTAACCACAATTTAGGAGGTATTTAGAATGGCTAAAAAAGGTAAAAAATTCATCGAAGCCAAAAAACTAGTTGATTCTACTACATTATATGCTGTAGAAGAAGCTGTAGAATTAGTTAAAAAAACTAATGTTGCTAAATTCGATGCAACTGTAGATGTAGCATTCCGTTTAGGAGTTGACCCACGTAAAGCGGATCAACAAATTCGTGGAGCTATGGTATTACCTCACGGAACTGGTAAAGTTCGCTCAGTATTAGTATTCGCTAAAGGTGAAAAAGCTAAAGAAGCTGAAGCAGCTGGAGCAGATTTCGTAGGAGATAGCGATATGATCAACAAAATCCAACAAGGTTGGATGGAGTTTGATGTAGTAGTAGCTACACCAGATATGATGGCTGAAGTAGGTAAATTAGGACGCGTTTTAGGACCACGTGGTTTAATGCCAAACCCTAAAACTGGAACTGTAACTATGGACGTTACTAAAGCAATCAATGAAATCAAAGCTGGTAAAGTAGAATACCGCGTTGATAAAGCTGGAAATATCCACGTTCCAATTGGTAAAGTTTCATTTGAAAACGAAAAATTAGTTGGAAACTTCAAAGCAATCTATGATACAATCTTAAAAGCTAAACCATCTGCAGCTAAAGGAACTTATGTTAAGAATGTTGCTATTTCTTCAACAATGGGACCTGGTATCAAAGTTGCATCTGAATCATTAGAAAAATAATTTTTCTCATTGATAATCGAATAGAATTACCGTAGACAGTAGGGGCTTATGCTTAATCATCCTACCGAGGTTTTGGATATATATAATTTATTTATTTTCATGCCTTAGTTATGCCCTTCTGTCCACGAACTTAATAGATTGTGGGCTCAAGGGCTTTTCTACGGACGTATAATTAAACTTAGGAGGTGTGAATAATGAGCGCTACTGCAATTGAAATGAAATCACAATTAGTTGCTGAGTATGCAGGTCAATTCAAAGAATCAGCTTCTTTAGTTGTTGTTGATTACCGTGGGTTAACTGTATCTGAAGTTACTGAATTACGTAAACAATTACGTGCTGAAGGTGTTGAATTCAAAGTATTAAAAAACAATATCTCTCGTCGTGCTGTAACTGAAGCTGGATTCGAAGGTTTATCTGAAGCATTCGTTGGTCCAACTGCTGTTGCTTACTCAAAAGAAGACGTTGTTGCACCTGCACGCGTATTATACAACTTCTCGAAAGAACACCAAGCTTTAGAATTAAAAGCTGGTTTAATCGAAGGTTCTGTTGCTACGTTAGAGCAAGTTATGGAATTAGCTAAGTTACCAAACCGCGAAGGTTTATTATCTATGTTACTTTCTGTATTACAAGCTCCAATGCGCAATATGGCATGTGTTGTTAAAGCTGTTTCTGAACAAAAAGAAGCTGGTGTTGAGGCACCTGTAGCTGAGGCTGCTGCTGAAACAACTGAAGTGGCTGAAGAGGCTACTGCTGAATAATTTTAAATAAAAATTAATTCAACAGGTATACCCTGAATTTGAAGGAGGAAAATAAAATGGCAAAATTAACTGCTGCTGAAATGATCGAAGCGATCAAAGAAATGTCAGTTTTAGAATTAAACGAATTAGTTAAAGCTATCGAAGAAGAATTTGGTGTAACTGCTGCTGCTCCTGTAGCAATGGTTGGTGGAGCTGTAGAAGCTGCTGGACCTTCTGAAGTAGACGTAATCTTAACAAACGCTGGAGCTAAAAAAATCGGTGTTATCAAAGTAGTTCGTGAAATCACTGGATTAGGATTAAAAGAAGCTAAAGAATTAGTTGACGGAACTCCTGCAAAAATCAAAGAAAAAGTTTCTCCAGAAGAAGCTGAAGAATTAAAAGCTAAATTAGAAGAAGCTGGAGCTGTTGTTGAAGTTAAATAATTAACTTTAAACGCTAGTTTTGCTTAAATATAATAAAAACCTGAGTGAAAATTCGCTCAGGTTTTTATTTCATAAAAGTATATTGTAATAATTTGACTCAACATGGCAATAATAGAGCATGTAAAAATGTTCATATTCTCTAATTTTTAGGTAAAATCAAAAGGGGTTGTGATCATGCATTATTATACAAACAATGTTAATGCTCGATCTGATGAAAAATTCTTTGACTATGTTTTAAAAGGTCATAAATTAAGATTTACAACAGATGTTGGAGTTTTTTCAAAAGGAGACGTTGACTTTGGTTCTAGACTTTTAGTGGAAACATTTGCTGAGCCTGAGATAAGCGGAAATATTTTAGATGTTGGCTGTGGTTATGGACCTATCGGTTTGAGTTTAGCTAAAAGTTATCCAAATAGAAATGTTCATATGGTTGATGTAAACCAAAGAGCATTAGAATTAGCTAAAAAAAATGCGATGAATAACGGTGTTGAAAATGTGATGATTTATGAAAGTCATTGCTATGAGGGTGTGGATGACAGATTTGCTGCTATTTTATCTAATCCCCCAATCAGGGCAGGTAAAAAAGTTGTTCATGCAATAATTGAAGAAGCTAAGGAATATTTGGTTGAGAATGGTGAACTGTGGATTGTCATTCAAAAAAAGCAAGGCGCTCCATCCGCTAAAGAAAAGATGGAACAAGTGTACGGAAATTGTGAAATGGTTGATAGAGATAAAGGGTATTTTATCTTAAAATCTATTAATTGTTGACACTATTGAAAAAATTTGATATTATTATAAAATGCCTAATACTGCTTGTATTTTACATGTGCTAAGTCTAATACATTAGGTGTTGAATTAATAAAACAACAAAAGTTTACATAAACAAACAAAGAGGTGAAACGCGTGGCAGGGAAAATTGTTCAATATGGTAAAAAGAGACAACGTCGTAATTACTCAAGAATTAATGTTGCACTCGAACTCCCTAACTTAATTGAAATTCAAACTGCTTCTTATCAGTGGTTCCTTGATCAAGGTATTCGTGAAATGTTTAAAGACATTTCTCCAATTGAAGATAACAATGGTAATCTAGCGCTTGAATTCGTAGATTATAACTTAGGTGAACCGAAATATACTGTTTTAGAAGCAAAAGAACGCGATGCTAACTATGCTGCCCCTTTACGTGTCAAAGTTCGTTTACATATTAAAGACGAAGAGACACAGGCAATTAAAGAAGTGAAGGAAAGCGAAGTATACATGGGGGACTTCCCTTTGATGACTCCAACAGGAACATTTGTTATCAATGGTTCTGAACGTGTAATCGTATCACAATTAGTTCGTTCATCAGGTGTTTATTATAATAAAGAAACTGATAAAAAGAGCGGTAAAGAAAAATATGCTGCACAAGTAATCCCTAATCGTGGTGCATGGTTAGAGTATGAACTTGATGCAAAAGATATCGTTTATGTTCGTGTCGATAGAACACGTAAAATTCCAATTACAGTATTATTACGTGCTTTAGGACTTTCAACAAAAGAACAAATTATTGAAATGTTTGGTGAAAATGCATATATTCTAAATACTTTAGAAAAAGATCAAACAGTAAATTCAGATGAAGCTTTAATGGAAATCTTCCAAAAACTTCGTCAAGGGGAACATGCGACAATTGATGGTGCGCGCACTTTATTTGTTTCGCGTTTCTTTGATCCTAAACGCTACGACTTAGCTCATGTTGGACGTTATAAATTTAATAAAAAATTAAGTGCACAAGAGCGCTTATTAAATCAAAAATTAGCTAGTGATATCTTTGACTCTGAAACTGGTGAGGTTTTAGTTGAAGAAGGTACAGTGATTACTCGTCGTATTTTTGAAGATGTATTAGCTGATAAAATTGATCGTTTAAATATTAAAAAAGTAGAATTAGTTAATCCTTTAGAAGAACGCGAAACTTACGTACAAGAATTCGAAGTTTACTCTCCACGAGTAAATGAAGGAGATCAAGTTGTAAGAATTATCGGAAATGTTGAAGATGAATGTAAGCATATCACAACTTCAGATATCTTCGCTTCAATTAGCTACTTCTTCAACTTATTAGACTCAGTTGGATACTTAGATGATATCGATCATTTAGGAAATCGCCGTTTACGTCTAGTAGGTGAATTATTACAAAACCAATTCCGTATCGGTTTATCACGTATGGAACGTGTTGTAAAAGAAAGAATGTCTATTCAAGAAACTGAAGGAATTACACCTTCAAGTTTAATTAATATTCGTCCAGTTACTGCAGCTATTAAAGAATTCTTCGGTAGTTCACAGTTATCACAGTTCATGGATCAAACTAACCCATTATCAGAGTTAACGCATAAACGTCGTTTATCTGCGTTAGGACCTGGAGGGTTAACACGTGAACGTGCTGGTATGGAAGTACGTGACGTTCACTACTCTCACTATGGTCGTATGTGTCCAATCGAGACACCAGAGGGACCAAACATCGGATTAATTAACTCATTATCATCATATGCAAAAGTTAATAAGTTTGGATTCATTGAAACCCCATATCGTAAGGTGGTTCCAGTTATTGATGAAGAAACTAAACAACCAAAAATGCATGTTACAGATGAAATTCGTTATTTAACTGCTGATGAGGAAGATCGTTATGTAGTTGCTCAAGCTGGTTTAGATTTAGATGAAAAAGGAAACTTACCAGAGAAAGTTATCGTTCGTCATCGTGGTGAAAACTTAATCGTTCCAGCTGAACGTGTAGACTTCGTAGACGTATCTCCAAAACAGATTGTATCAGTTGCCACAGCTTGTATTCCATTCTTAGAGCACGATGATGCCAACCGTGCATTAATGGGAGCGAACATGCAACGTCAGGCTATTCCATTATTAATTCCTGAAGCTCCATTCGTAGGTACAGGTATGGAATATGTTGCGGCGAAAGACTCAGGTCAAGCAGTAGTAGCATATAACAGTGGGACTGTTGAATATGTAGATTCAAAAGTTATTAAATTACGCCGTGATGCTGATGGCCAAATTGATAAATATCCGTTAATTAAGTTTGTTCGTTCAAACTCAAGTACAGTATTAAATCAACGCCCAATTGTAAAATTAGGTGATCATATTAATGCTGGAGAAGTATTAGCAGATAGTTCATCGATGGAAAGCGGAGAATTAGCTTTAGGACGTAACGTAGTCGTAGCATTCATGACATGGAATGGTTATAACTACGAGGATGCTATCATCATGAGTGAACGTTTAGTTAAAGATGATGTTTATACTTCAATTCATATCGAAGAATACGAATTAGAAGCTCGTGATACAAAGTTAGGTCCAGAGGAAATTACTCGTGACATCCCAGGTGTTGGAGAAGATGCTCTTAAAAACTTAGATGATCGTGGAATTATTCGAATCGGTGCTGAAGTTAAGGAAGATGATATTTTAGTTGGTAAAGTTACGGCTAAAGGTCAAACAGAATTAACTGCTGAAGAGCGTCTATTACATGCAATCTTCGGTGAAAAAGCACGTGAGGTTCGCGATACTTCATTACGTGTACCACATGGTGGAGATGGAATTGTCCATGATGTTAAATATTTCTCTCGTCGTAATGGAGATGATTTATCACCGGGTGTTAATGAAGTTATCCGTATTTATATCGTACAAAAACGTAAAATTTCTGAGGGAGATAAAATGGCGGGACGCCATGGTAATAAAGGGGTTATCTCTAAAATCTTACCTCAAGAAGATATGCCATATATGCCAGATGGAACACCAGTGGATATCATGTTAAATCCATTAGGGGTACCATCACGTATGAATATCGGTCAGATCTTAGAAATTCACTTAGGAATGGCTGCTAAAAAGTTAGGAATTCATGTTGCAACGCCAGTATTCGATGGTGTTAAAACTGAAGATTTAGAAGCAATCATTGCTGAGGCTGGAATGGATAAAGATGCTAAAACTGTACTATACGATGGACGTACAGGTGAAAAATTTGATAATCGAATTTCAGTTGGGGTAATGTACATGATCAAACTTGCTCACATGGTTGATGATAAATTACATGCCCGTTCAATTGGACCTTACTCATTAGTAACTCAACAGCCACTTGGAGGTAAAGCTCAATTCGGTGGACAACGTTTCGGAGAGATGGAGGTATGGGCGCTAGAAGCATACGGTGCTGCATACACATTACAAGAAATTTTAACTGTTAAGTCAGATGATATTACTGGACGTGTTAAAACTTACGAAGCTATCGTTCGTGGTGAAAATGTTCCAGAACCAGGTATCCCTGAATCATTCAGAGTATTAGTAAAAGAATTACAGTCATTAGGATTGGATGTTAAAATTTTATCGAACGAAAAAGATGAAATTGAAATCCGCGATTTGGAGAACGTAAAAACGCATCAAATCGTTGTTCCAGAAAGTGTTGAAGAATAATTTAGACGCAAGGAGGGAATGACCTTGGTAGATGTTAACAAATTTCAGTATATGAAAATCGGTTTAGCTTCTTCTGATATAATTCGCAAATGGTCTTATGGTGAAGTGAAAAAATCAGAGACAATTAACTATCGTACACTAAAACCTGAAAAAGATGGTTTGTTCTGTGAGCGTATCTTCGGTCCAACAAAGGATTGTGAGTGTGCTTGTGGAAAATATAAACGTATACGTCATGAAGGTATTGTTTGTGATCGTTGCGGAGTTGAAGTAACAGTAGCAAAAGTTCGTCGCGAGCGTATGGGACACATTGAGCTTGCGGCTCCTGTTGCTCATATTTGGTATGTAAAAGGTATTCCAAGTCGTATGGGACTATTATTAAATATGTCACCACGCGAACTTGAAGAAGTTATTTACTTTGTAAATTATGTTGTAATTGATTCAGGTAAAACTGATTTAGTTAAACAAAAAGTATTAACTGAAAAAGAATACCGTGAAGCATATGAAAAGTGGGGAAATGCATTCCAAGTTGGTATGGGTGCTGAAGCCATTAAAAAATTATTAGAGGCTATTGATTTAGATAAATTAGCGAAAGAATTACGTGCAGAATTAAAAATTGCACAAGGACAAAAACGTGGTAAAATTATCAAACGTTTAGATGTCGTTGAGTCATTTAGAAATTCTGGAAACAAACCAGAATGGATGATTTTAGATGTTTTACCGGTAATTCCACCTGAATTACGTCCAATGGTTCAATTAGATGGTGGTCGTTTCGCGACATCAGATTTAAATGATTTATATCGTCGTGTAATCAACCGTAATAACCGTTTAATTCGTTATTTAGAAATTGGTGCTCCTAACATTATCATTAATAATGAAAAACGTATGATCCAAGAAGCAGTTGATGCTTTAGTGGATAATGGTCGTCGTGGTCGTCCAGTTACAGGACCAGGTAATCGTCCATTAAAATCATTATCTCATATGCTAAAAGGTAAACAAGGACGTTTCCGTCAAAACTTATTAGGTAAACGTGTTGACTACTCTGGACGTTCTGTAATCGTTGTAGGACCAGACTTAAAGATGTATCAATGTGGATTACCAAAAGAAATGGCACTTGAATTATTCAAACCATTCGTAATGAAAGAATTAGTTGAACGTGATTTAGCTCAAAATATTAAAAGTGCTAAAAAAATGATTGAGCGTATGGATGATGCTTTATGGGATGTTGTAGAAGATGTAATTCGTGAACACCCAGTATTGTTAAACCGTGCCCCAACATTACACCGTTTAGGTATTCAGGCATTCGAACCTAAAATTGTTGAAGGACGCGCAATCCGTCTTCACCCTCTTGTAACGACAGCATTCAATGCCGATTTCGATGGTGACCAGATGGCGGTTCACGTTCCTTTATCACAAGAAGCACAAGCAGAAGCCCGTTTGTTAATGTTAGCTGCTAATAATATCTTAAACCCGAAAGATGGGAAACCAGTTGTTACACCATCTCAGGATATGGTATTAGGAAACTATTATTTAACGATGGAAGAAGAAGGTGCTATCGGTGAAGGAAACATCTATAAAGATACAAATGAATTAATGATGGCATATGCAAATGGATATGTAACATTACATTCACGTATTGCATTAGATGCACGCACTTTAAATAATATGACATTTACTGAAGAACAAAATAATAAGTATATTGTTACAACTTTAGGAAAAGTTATTTTCAATGGTATTTTACCTAAAACATTCCCGTTCTTAAATGAACCAACAATGTCAAACTTACAAACAGTTACGCCAGCTAAGTACTTTGTTGATAAAGGGACAAATATTAAAGAATATTTAAAAGATGTTAAGGTTGTATCTCCATTTAAGAAAAAATTCTTAGGAGATATTATCTCAGAAGTCTTCCGAATCTATAAAACAACTGAAACATCAAGAATGTTAGACCGCTTAAAAGATTTAGGATTCAAGTATTCGACAATTGCTGGAATTTCTGTAGGGGTTGCTGACGTAGTCGTATCTTCTAAGAAGAAAGATTTATTAGCAGAAGGTGACAAAAAAGTTGCTGAAATTCATGAATTCTATAATCGTGGGTTATTAACAGACGATGAACGTTATCGTTTAGTTATTGATGTTTGGGCAAAAGTAAAAGATGAAATTCAACATGTATTAATGAATGAGTTACCAGCAGATAACCACATCTACATGATGAGTGATTCTGGAGCCCGTGGTAACGCATCGAACTTTACACAGTTAGCCGGTATGCGTGGATTAATGGCCAACCCATCTGGTAAAACAATCGAGTTACCGATCAAATCTTCATTCCGTGAAGGTTTAACAGTAACTGAGTTCTTCATCTCTACCCATGGTGCGCGTAAAGGATTAGCCGATACAGCCTTAAAAACAGCCGATTCAGGTTATTTAACTCGTCGTTTAGTTGACGTAGCACAAGATGTTATTGTACGTGAAGACGATTGTGGTACAGATAAAGGACAATATATTACAGAAATTAAACAACGTGGACAAGCAGTTGAGACTTTATTTGATCGTATTGTTGGACGTTATACTGCAAAACCTGTATATCATCCAGAAACAGGTGCTTTAATCATGGATCGTAATGAATATATTTCAGATGATTTAGCTAAAGTTATTGTTGAATCAGGTATTGAAGGAATCGATATTCGTACAATTTATTCATGTAATGCAACAAAAGGTGTATGTAAAAAATGTTACGGACGTAACTTAGCAACTGGTAAAGAAGTAGAAGTTGGGGAAGCTGTAGGTATTATGGCAGCTCAGTCTATCGGTGAACCAGGTACACAGTTAACGATGCGTACATTCCATACAGGTGGGGTTGCCGGTGCCGATATTACACAAGGTTTACCTCGTATTCAAGAGTTATTTGAAGCACGTAATCCAAAAGGACGTGCAATTATTGCAGAGATTGATGGAACTATTACAACAATCAAAGCAAATACTAAAAACCGTTATGAAATTACATTAACGAATAAATTAGAAAGCCGTAACTATTTATTACCATACGGTGTTCAACCTTTAGTTTCTGAAGGTGATGATGTCTTTGCTGGGGATATGTTAACAGAAGGTTCAATTGATCCTAAAGAGTTATTACGTGTTAAAGACGTTGAGGCAGTACAAGCCTATATTTTAAAAGAGGTACAAAATGTATACCGTGCTCAAGGGGTAGAATTATCTGACAAACATATCGAGATCATGGTTCATCAAATGATGAAAAAAGTTAAGGTAATTGATGGTGGAGATACTGATATCTTACCAGGATCTTTAATTGATGTTACACACTATACACGTGTGAATGGTGAAGCAATTGCTCGCGGTAAACGTCCAGCAGTTGGTATTCCAACAATTTTAGGTATCACCAAAGCATCTCTTGAAACTGAATCATTCTTATCTGCTGCATCATTCCAGGAAACAACTCGTGTGTTAACAGATGCTGCTATCAAAGGTAAGGTTGATGAGTTAGTAGGATTAAAAGAAAATGTTATCATCGGTAAGTTAATTCCTGCTGGAACGGGAGTTTTAAGAGAAGATTATATTCAACCTGTACATAAAAATGTAGAGGTTGAAGATGATGATATCTTAGCATTTGACTTAGAAGATATATCGTTAAAATCACCTGCTAGTTTAATTGAAGAAGATTTAGATGATTTAGTTGAATTAGATTTTGATGAAACTGATTTTATTGATGCGGAAGAAGAATAAAATAAATAATTCTGGTTTATAATAACTCAGGAAAATTTAAAAAACAGCGTCGAACTGTTGACATCAGTTAAAAAAAATGTTAGATTAATAAAGGCTTTTAAAAAAATAAAGTGAGTTTTGCTTTGATAGCAAAGCTTACTTTTTCTAACTAAAATGAACCACCTGGATAAGTGGACTAAGTTTATGAGAGGAGGACTAATATGCCAACTATTAACCAATTAGTTCGTAAAGGACGTACAAGTAAAGAAACTAAATCTAAATCTCGTCATTTAAATGTAGGGTACAATAGTTTAAAGAAAGAACAAACTAACTTATACTCTCCACAAAAACGTGGGGTATGTACACGTGTTGCTACTATGACACCTAAAAAACCTAACTCGGCGTTACGTAAATATGCCCGTGTTCGTTTAACAAATGGTTTAGAGGTAACTGCATACATTCCTGGTATTGGACACAAATTACAAGAGCACAGCGTTGTTTTAATTCGCGGTGGACGTGTAAAAGACTTACCTGGGGTACGTTATCATATCGTTCGTGGTACTTTAGATGCTACGGGTGTAGATGGACGTATGCAATCACGTTCTAAATACGGAACAAAAAAACCAAAAGCAGCTAAAAAATAATAAGACTTTTTTTGGATAAACTGGAAGGGAGGCTAAATTATGCCACGTAAAGGACATGTAGCGAAACGTGATGTTTTGCCAGATCCAATTTATAATTCTAAATTAGTATCTCGTTTAATTAACAACATCATGCAAGATGGTAAAAAAGGTACTGCACAAACAATTTTATATAACGCATTTGATATCATCGCTGAGAAAACAGGTCGTGAACCAATGGAAGTATTCGAAGAAGCAATCGAAAACATCATGCCTGTATTAGAGGTAAAAGCACGCCGTATCGGTGGAGCTAACTACCAAGTACCAGTTGAGGTTCGTCCAGAGCGCCGAATCACTTTAGGGTTACGTTGGTTAGTACAATACTCTCGCTCTCGCGGAGAAAAAACTATGGAACAACGTTTAGCTAACGAAATTATCGATGCAGCTAACAATACTGGAGCTTCTGTTAAAAAACGTGAGGATACTCACAAAATGGCTGAAGCAAATAAAGCATTCGCTCACTACCGTTGGTAAGATAACCAATAAATTTTTAGGATTACTGGGTTTTCCAGTAATCCTAAAAGTGTAATATTAACTATGAGAGGAGTAACGAACATGGCAAGAGAATTCTCTTTAGAACATACTCGTAATATCGGTATCATGGCACACATCGATGCTGGTAAAACGACAACTACAGAACGTATCTTATACTACACTGGACGTATTCATAAAATTGGAGAAACTCACGATGGTGCTTCTCAAATGGACTGGATGGCTCAAGAACAAGAACGTGGGATTACAATCACTTCAGCTGCAACAACAGCTGCTTGGAATGGTCACCGTGTAAATATTATCGATACACCAGGTCACGTAGACTTCACAGTAGAAGTTGAACGTTCATTACGTGTATTAGATGGAGCTGTAGCTGTATTAGATGCACAGTCAGGGGTTGAGCCTCAAACTGAAACAGTTTGGCGCCAAGCAACTACTTACGGAGTTCCACGTGTTGTATTCGTTAATAAAATGGATAAAACAGGTGCAGATTTCTTATACTCTGTAAAAACTTTACACGATCGTTTAGGAGCTAATGCTCTTCCAATTCAATTACCAATCGGTGCTGAAGATAACTTCGAAGGTATCATTGACTTAGTTGAAATGAAACAATATATGTACACTAATGATTTAGGTACAGATATCCAAGTTGGAGAAATCGATGCTGCTCACTTAGAAGATGCTGAAATGTATCGTGATCAATTAATTGAAGCTGTTTCTAACTTAGATGAAGAATTAATGATGAAATACTTAGAAGGTGAAGAAATTTCAATCGAAGAATTAAAAGCTGCGATTCGTCGTGCTACAATCAACGTTGAATTATTCCCTGTATTATGTGGTTCAGCATTCAAAAATAAAGGTGTTCAGTTAATGTTAGACGCTGTAATTGACTACTTACCAGCTCCAACTGATATTCCTTCAATTAAAGGAACATTAGAAGATGGTACAGAAGTTGAGCGTCATGCTGCTGATGAAGAACCATTTGCGGCTTTAGCATTCAAAGTTATGACTGACCCATTCGTAGGGAAATTAACATTCTTCCGCGTATATTCAGGAGTATTATCTTCAGGAACTTATGTATTAAACTCAACAAAAGGTAAACGTGAACGTGTTGGACGTTTATTACAAATGCATGCCAACAGCCGTAACGAAATTACTGAATGCTGTGCAGGAGATATCGCTGCTGCAGTAGGTTTAAAAGATACTACAACTGGAGATACTTTATGTGATCCAGATAACGTGGTTATCCTTGAATCTATGGTGTTCCCAGAACCAGTAATCTCTTTATCTGTTGAACCAAAATCAAAAGCTGACCAAGATAAAATGGGTATCGCTTTACAAAAACTTGCTGAAGAGGATCCAACTTTCCGCACTCATACTCATGAGGAAACTGGAGAAACTATCATTGCAGGTATGGGTGAGTTACACTTAGACATTATCGTTGACCGTATGCGTCGTGAATTCAAAGTTGAATGTAACGTAGGTGCTCCTCAAGTTGCTTACCGTGAAACATTCACTCAAGCTGCTGAAGTTGAAGGGAAATTCGTGCGTCAGTCAGGTGGACGTGGACAATACGGACACGTATGGATTAAATTCGAACCACAAGAAGCTGGTGCAGGTTACGAATTCAAAGATGCAGTTGTTGGTGGGGTTGTACCTCGTGAATACATCGGTTCAGTTGACGCTGGATTAAAAGATGCTTTACAAACTGGTCAATTATCTGGATTCCCAGTAGTTGATATTAAAGCAACTTTATTCGATGGATCATACCATGATGTCGATTCAAGTGAAATGGCATACAAAATTGCTGCATCTATGGCATTAAAAAATGCTTATGAAAAATGTAAACCAGTTCTTTTAGAGCCAGTTATGAAAGTTGAAGTTGTTATCCCAGATGAGTACTTAGGAGACGTAATGGGTGATATTACTTCACGTCGTGGACGTTTAGATGGTATGGAAGCACGCGGAAACGCTCAAGTAATTCGCGCATTCGTTCCATTATCAGAAATGTTCGGATATGCAACAGCATTACGTTCTAATACACAAGGACGTGGTAACTACTCAATGGAAATGGATCATTATGAACAAGTTCCAAAATCAATCGCTGATGAAGTCATCAAAAAACATAGAGGATAATCTAAGTTAATTGATGTTATTCATATAACAACCTCTAATAAGAATTTCTTGCATTCTTATTAGGGGTATTGTAAAATAAAAATTGTTAAATACAAAAAATGTATTACAAAGGAGGATATTAGCAATGGCTAAAGCTAAATTCGAACGTACTAAACCGCATGTTAACATCGGTACAATCGGTCACGTTGACCACGGAAAAACTACATTAACAGCTGCTATCACAACTGTATTATCTAAATCAGGTAAAGCAGAAGCTCGCGCTTACGATCAAATCGATGGTGCTCCAGAAGAGCGTGAACGTGGAATCACTATCTCAACTGCACACGTTGAGTATGAAACAGATGCACGTCACTACGCACACGTTGACTGCCCAGGACATGCTGACTACGTTAAAAACATGATCACTGGTGCTGCTCAAATGGACGGTGGTATCTTAGTAGTATCTGCTGCTGACGGACCAATGCCTCAAACTCGTGAGCACATCTTATTATCTCGCCAAGTTGGTGTACCTCGTTTAGTTGTTTTCTTAAACAAATGTGACATGGTAGACGATGAAGAATTATTAGAATTAGTTGAAATGGAAGTTCGTGACTTATTATCTGAGTACGATTTCCCAGGTGACGAAGTTCCAGTAATCCACGGTTCTGCTTTATTAGCATTACAAGGACAACCTGAATGGGAAGCTAAAATCAACGAATTAATGGCTGCTGTAGATGAGTACATCCCAACTCCAGCTCGTCAAACTGACTTACCATTCTTAATGCCAGTAGAGGACGTATTCTCAATCACTGGACGTGGTATAGTTGCTACAGGACGTGTTGAACGTGGTGTAGTTAAAGTTGGTGACGTTGTTGAAATCATCGGTTACCATGATACAAAATCAACTACTGTAACAGGTGTTGAAATGTTCCGTAAATTATTAGACCAAGCTGAAGCTGGAGATAACATCGGAGCTTTATTACGTGGTGTTTCTCGTGAAGAAATTCAACGTGGACAAGTATTAGCTAAACCAGGATCAGTAAAACCTCATACAAAATTCACTTCTGAGGTTTACGTATTATCTAAAGAAGAAGGTGGACGTCATACTCCATTCTTCGGAAACTACCGTCCTCAATTCTACTTCCGTACAACTGACGTAACTGGAGTTATCCAATTACCAGAAGGTGTAGAAATGGTTATGCCAGGTGACAACGTAGCAATGACTGTAGAATTAATCGCTCCTATCGCTGTTGAAAAAGGAACTAAATTCTCAATCCGCGAAGGTGGACGTACAGTTGGTGCTGGTTCAGTAGTAGATATCTTAGAATAGTCTATACTTTGAATCTTATAGTCCTAGAGTTAATCTCTAGGACTTTTTTTGTTTAAAATAAGAAAAAATATTACCATGGTGATGTGTAAATATATACTTAAAGTTGTGTAATTCTAAATATAGTTGGACTAGAATAGTTGTTAAAATAAAATAGAAAAATTTACTTGTTATAATTGTTTGATTGTTTGTAAGAGATATGTTAAATTTGAATACGTAAATTATTATCGAATGCTAAACCATAAGTGGAATTTCTATTAAATATTAAAAATAAATATTTTATGACAAAAAGCAAAAAAATATTTGCATTTGTTTTAATAATCATGTATAATGGATATGTTGACTTCAGCGTTGAACCGAAAGGTTGCTGACACACCCGGCCGATTTGCCATGGCAAAGTGTCAGGGAATTTTCGTGGAGCTAGTCTATTCCTAAAATAGGCGAAGGGAGGAATAAAAATGGCAAAACAAAAAATCAGAATTCGTTTAAAAGCTTATGATCACAGAATTTTAGATCAATCAGCAGAAAAAATCGTTGAAAGTGCTAAAAAAACAGGTGCTAAAGTAGCAGGTCCAATCCCTCTACCAACTGAAAAGCAAGTTTATACGATCTTACGTGCGGTACATAAGTACAAAGATTCTCGTGAGCAATTCGAAATGCGCACTCACAAACGTCTGATTGACATTGTTGAACCAACACCACAAACAGTTGATTCATTAATGCGTTTAGACTTACCATCTGGTGTAGACATCGAAATCAAATTATAATATATAAACGAAATAGGAGGTGTAACTCATGGCCAAAGGAATCTTAGGTAGAAAAATTGGTATGACTCAAATTTTCTCTGAAGAAGGGAAATTAATCCCTGTAACTGTTGTTCAAGCAACACCTAACGTTGTTTTACAAGTTAAAACAAATGAAACTGACGGATACGAAGCTGTTCAAGTAGGTTTCGAAACTAAGCGTGAAAAATTAGCTAACAAACCTGAAATGGGACATGTTGCTAAAGCTGAAACAGCGCCTAAGCGCTTCATTCGTGAATTCCGTAACTTAGACGTAGCGGAATATCAAGTTGGTCAAGAGATCAAAGTTGACACTTTTGCTGAAGGTGAAATTGTTGACGTAACTGGGAAAACAAAAGGTAAAGGATTCCAAGGTGTTATTAAACGTCATGGACAATCTCGCGGACCTATGGCCCACGGTTCTCGTTACCATCGTCGCCCAGGTTCAATGGGATCGATTGCTGCTAACCGCGTTTTAAAAGGTAAAAAATTACCTGGACAAACTGGTGGAAACATCGTGACTGTTCAAAACCTTGAAATTGTTAAAGTTGATACAGAACGTAACGTTTTATTAATCAAAGGAAATGTACCAGGAGCTAAAAAATCTTTAGTTATGGTTCGTTCTGCTGTTAAAGCAAAATAAGTTTAGTACAGTAGGAAAGGAGGATTCATAATGCCACAAGTAGCATTATATAACCAACAAGGTGCTCAAGTTGGAGAAATCGTTTTAAACGAAGCAATCTTCGGTATTGAGCCTCATAAACAAGCAATGTTCGATGCTGTAATTATGCAACGTGCATCAATGCGTCAAGGAACTCACAAAACTAAAACTCGTACTGAGGTACGTGGTGGTGGACGTAAACCTTGGAAACAAAAAGGTACTGGACGTGCTCGTCAAGGATCTATTCGTGCACCTCAATGGCGTGGTGGAGGAATCGTATTCGGACCAGTTCCACGTAGCTATGCATATAAATTAAACAAAAAAGTTCGTCGCTTAGCTTTAAAATCTGCGTTAGCAACTAAAGTAGTTGAAAATGAAATCGTAGTTTTAGATCAATTAGTGTTCGAAGCTCCAAAAACAAAACAAATGATCAATGTTTTAGGTGCGTTAAATGTTACATCTAAAGCGTTAGTTGTTACTGCTGAGGAAAATGCTGCAGTTGAATTATCAACTCGTAACATCCCAGGTGTTAAAGTTTTAACAGTAAGCCAATTAAACGTATTAGATCTTTTAGATGCAACTAAGTTAGTTATTACTCAAGATGCAGTTAAAAAGATTGAGGAGGTGCTTGCATAATGAAAGATGCTAGAGATATCGTTAAGCGCCCAATTATCACTGAAAAATCTTATGATTTAATGAACGAAGGTAAATTCACTTTCGAAGTTGATAAAAAAGCAAACAAAATCGAAGTTAAACAAGCTTGTGAAGCTTTATTCAATGTAAAAGTTGAAAAAGTAAACATCGTTAACGTTCGTCCTAAAAAACGTCGCGTTGGACGTTATGAAGGATTCAAGCCTTCAATGAAAAAAGCTATTGTAACATTAGCTGAAGGACAAACTATCGAAAAGTTTGAAGTATAATAATTAGCAAAAGGAGGGAACAAGATGCCTGTTAAAAAGTATAAACCAACCACTAATGGTCGTCGTAACATGTCAGTTTTATCATTTGACGAAATTACGACTAATCAACCAGAGAAATCATTATTAGCTCCTTTAAGCAAAAAAGCAGGGCGTAATAATCACGGTCAAATTACAGTGCGTCATCACGGTGGTGGACACAAACGTAAATACCGTATCATCGACTTTAAACGTACAAAAGACGGTATTCCAGGACGTGTTGCTACAATCGAATACGATCCAAACCGTTCAGCAAATATCGCATTAATCAACTATGCTGATGGGGAAAAACGATACATTATCGCTCCAAAAGGATTAAAAGTTGGAATGCAAATTGAATCTGGTGCTAATGCAGATATCAAAGTTGGTAATGCTTTACCAATCATGAGTATCCCAGTTGGTACATTAATTCATAATATCGAATTAAAACCTGGTAAAGGTGGACAATTAGTACGTTCAGCAGGGACTTCTGCCCAAATTTTAGGGCGTGAAGAGCGTTACGTATTAGTTCGTTTAGCTTCTGGTGAAGTTCGTAAAGTATTAGGAACTTGCCGTGCAACTATCGGTGAAGTAGGAAATGCTGACCACGAATTAGTTAACATCGGTAAAGCAGGTCGTACACGTTGGTTAGGTAAACGTCCAACTGTTCGCGGATCTGTAATGAACCCTAATGACCATCCACACGGTGGTGGGGAAGGACGTACTCCAATCGGACGTAAATCTCCAGTTACACCTTGGGGTAAACCAGCTCTTGGTTTAAAAACTCGTAATAAGAAAAAAGCATCAAGTAAATTAATTGTTCGCGGACGCAACAAATAATATAAAAAAATGCTAAATGTTCGAAAGGAGGAAATTTAGAATGGGACGTAGTTTAAAAAAGGGACCTTTCTGTGACGATCATTTAATGAAAAAAGTCGAAGCTGCTAATGCAAACGGAGACAAAAAAATCATTCAAACATGGTCACGTCGTTCAACAATTTTCCCACAGTTTGTAGGACATACAATCGCTGTTTATGATGGACGTAAACATGTTCCTGTATATGTAACAGAAGATATGGTAGGACACAAATTAGGTGAATTCGCACCAACTCGTACATATAAAGGACACATTAAAGAAGATAAAAAAACTAGACGTTAATATTGAGAGGAGGACATGGCTATGGAAGCTAAAGCTATGGCTAGAACAGTTCGCATCGCTCCTCGTAAAGCACGCTTAGTGATTGATTTAATTCGAGGAAAACAAGTTGGCGAAGCATATGCAATTTTAAAACACACTCCAAAAGCGGCATCTCCGATTGTGGAAAAAGTTTTAAAATCAGCTATCGCGAATGCTGAACACAATTTAAACTTAGATATTAATTCATTATATGTTAAAGAAGCATATGTGAATGAAGGAACAACATTAAAACGATTCCGTCCACGTGCACAAGGTCGTGCATCACAAATCAATAAAAGAACATCACATATCACTATCGTGGTTGCTGAAAGAAAATAATTAAAGGAGGGATACGAAGTGGGTCAAAAAGTTAGTCCAATTGGTTTACGTGTTGGTGTAATCCGTGACTGGGATGCTCGTTGGTATGCAAATGATAAAGACTTTGCTACTTTATTACACGAGGATTTAAAAATCCGTGATTTCATTAATAACAAATTCAAAAAAGCTTCGGTATCACGCGTTGAAATTGAACGTGCTAAAAACCGTGTTAATATTATCGTTCATACGGCTAAACCAGGTATGGTAATCGGTCGTGGTGGATCAGAAAAAGATGCAGCAGTTGCTCAATTAGAAAAAATGACAGGTAAACGTGTTTTCATCCGTATCGTTGAAATCAAACGCCCTGAAGTTGATGCTCAATTAGTTGCAAACTCTATCGCAGAACAATTAGAAAATCGTGCTTCTTTCCGTCGTGTACAAAAAGTTGCAATCCAACGTGCTATTAAATTTGGTGCAAAAGGAATTAAAACTCAAGTTTCAGGACGTTTAGGTGGAGCAGATATGGCTCGTGCTGAAGGATATAGTGAAGGAAATGTTCCTTTACATACATTACGTGCTGATATCGATTACGCTACAGCTGAAGCAGATACAACATACGGTAAATTAGGTGTTAAAGTATGGATCTATAAAGGAGAAGTATTACCTACTAAAAACCGTCAAGTAAAGGAGGGTAAATAATATGTTAGTACCTAAACGTACGAAATATCGTCGCCCTCACCGTTTGTCATATGAAGGACAAGCAAAAGGTGGAACAACAGTAGTATTCGGTGAGTACGGAATTCAAGCTACAACTGGTGCTTGGGTAACTAACCGCCAAATCGAGGCAGCTCGTATTGCCATGACTCGTTACATGAAACGTAATGGTCGTGTATGGATTAAAATCTTCCCTCATCAAGCTAAAACTGCTAAACCATTAGAAGTCCGCATGGGATCAGGTAAAGGGGCACCAGACGGATGGGTAGCAGTAGTTAAACCAGGGAAAGTTATGTTTGAAATTGGTGGAGTATCTGAAGAGATCGCTCGCGAAGCATTACGTTTAGCTTCTCATAAATTACCAGTTCAAACTAAATTCGTAAAACGTGTAGACGGTGGTGATAGTAATGAATGCTAAGGAAATCCGTAATTTAACCACTACAGAAATCGAAGCTAAAATTAACGAATTAAAAGATGAGTTATTCAACCTTCGTTTCCAATTAGCTACAGGACAATTAGAAAACACTGGTCGTATTCGTGAAGTACGTAAAGGTATTGCACGTATGAAAACGATCATTAGCGAACGCGAAAATAACAAATAATGAGCTTGAGAGGAGGTTCAATTATGGAACGTACTAAAAAAACTTTTTCTGGACGTGTAGTTTCAGATAAAACAGATAAAACAATTACAGTACTTATCGAATCTTACAAAGTACATCCTCTATACGGTAAACGAGTTAAATATTCAAAAAAATATGCAGCTCATGACGAATTAAATGAAGCACAAGTTGGAGATTTAGTTCGCATCGAAGAATGTCGTCCTATGTCAAAAACTAAAAAATTCCGTTTAGTTGAAATTGTTGAAAAAGCAGTTATTATTTAATTTTATTTATATTTAGTTTACTGGAGTCTTGAAAGGAGGTCCAATCATGATTCAACAAGAAACACGTTTAAGAGTTGCTGATAACTCTGGTGCAAAGGAATTATTAGCAATTAAAATTTTAGGTGGTTCTCACAAAAAAACTGGTAACATCGGTGATGTTATTGTTGCTACAGTTAAGTCAGCAGCGCCAGGTGGAGTTGTAAAAAAAGGTGATGTAGTTAAAGCAGTAATCGTCCGTACGAAAACTGGAGCTCGTCGTGCTGATGGATCATATATTAAATTTGATGAAAATGCAGCAGTTATTATTAAAGACGATAAATCTCCACGTGGTACTCGTATCTTCGGACCAGTAGCTCGTGAATTACGCGATAAAGAATTTATGCGTATTGTTTCATTAGCTCCAGAAGTTCTTTAATTAACACTTAATCCGTAAGATTAGGAGGTGCACATTATGCATATTAAAACTGGAGATAAAGTAGTAGTTATTTCAGGTAAAGATAAAGGTAAAGAAGGTGTTGTTCTTTCAGCTCAACCATCAACTAACAAAGTAACTGTTGAAGGTGTGAATGTTGTTAAGAAACACGTACGTCCTTCTCAAATGAACCCAGATGGTGGTATTGTTGAATTTGAAGCACCAATCCATGCATCTAACGTAATGATCGTAGATCCAAAGAGTGGAAAACCAACACGCGTAGGATTTAAATTCGTTGACGGTAAAAAAGTACGCTTCGCTAAAAAATCTGGTGAAGTTTTATAATAAAGTTTAACAACGAAGGGAGGTAAACCTACATGAATCGTTTACGTCAAAAATATGAAAATGAAATTAAAAACTCAATGGTTGAAAAATTCGGTTATAAATCAGTAATGGAAATTCCTAATATTGATAAAATCGTAATCAACATGGGTATCGGAGAAGCTGTAAGCAACTCTAAAGTATTAGATGAGGCTGTTGCTGAATTAGCGTTAATCACTGGTCAAAAACCAGTTGTTACACGTGCTAAAAAATCAATCGCTGGATTCCGTCTACGTGAAGGAATGCCAATCGGATGTAAAGTTACATTACGTGGTGAGCGTATGTATGATTTCTTAGATAAATTAGTATCAATCTCGTTACCTCGTGTACGTGACTTCCGCGGTGTTTCTAAAAAATCGTTTGATGGACGTGGAAACTATACATTAGGTGTTAAAGAACAATTAATTTTCCCTGAAATCGATTTTGATAAAGTAAGTAAAGTTCGCGGAATGGATATCGTTGTAGTTACAACTGCTAACACAGATGAAGAAGCTCGTGAGTTGTTAACTCAATTAGGGATGCCATTTCAAAAATAATTGATGAAAGGAGGCGTCAATCATGGCTAAAAAATCTATGATTATCAAACAACAGCGTAAACAAAAATTCGAAGTACGTGAATATACACGTTGCGAGCGTTGTGGTCGTCCACACTCTGTCTTACGCAAATTCAAATTATGCCGTATTTGCTTCCGTGAATTAGCATATAAAGGACAAATTCCAGGTGTTAAAAAAGCAAGCTGGTAATAAACTTAATTCTCTATAAACGGGAAGGAGGAAAAATAAATGGTAATGACAGATCCAATTGCAGATATGTTAACACGTATTCGTAACGCAAACCAAATGCGTCATGAAGTGGTTGAGATGCCAGCTTCAAAAATGAAACGTGAAGTATTAGAATTATTAAAGCGTGAAGGTTTCGTTCGCGATGTAGAATATATTGAAGATAATAAACAAGGTGTTTTACGTGTTGCTTTAAAATACGGTAAAAACAACGAACGTGTTATCACAGGATTAAAACGTATCTCTAAACCAGGTTTACGTGTATACGTTAAAAATACAGAGGTTCCTAAAGTATTAAATGGATTAGGTATCGCTATCCTTTCTACTTCTAAAGGAATCATGACTGATAAAGAAGCTCGTCAACAACAAGTTGGTGGAGAAGTATTAGCATACGTTTGGTAATAACAAAGACAGGAGGTGTACATTAATGTCTCGTATTGGTAATAAACCAGTAGCATTACCTTCTGGTGTTGAAGTAATTGTTGCTGAAAATAACTTAGTTACTGTAAAAGGACCTAAAGGGGAACTTACACGTACATTTAACTCAAACATGCAATTTAATGTTGAAGGGAACGAAGTAACTGTAGTTCGTCCTGACGATCAAAAAACTAATAAAATGTTACACGGAACAACTCGTGCTTTATTAAATAACATGGTTGTTGGTGTTTCAGAAGGATTCACTCGTGAATTAGAAATTATCGGGGTTGGATACCGTGCTCAAAAACAAGGAGAAAAACTTGTATTAAGTGCTGGATATTCTCACCCAGTAGAAATGGAAGCACCAGCAGGTGTGACTGTTGAAGTACCTAACAATACAACTGTAGTTGTTAAAGGTATCGATAAACAAGTAGTTGGAGAATTCGCAGCTAATATCCGTGCGGTACGTGCTCCAGAACCTTATAAAGGAAAAGGTATCCGTTATAAAGGTGAACAAGTACGCCGTAAAGAAGGTAAAAAAGCTAAAAAATAATTCGAAAGGGGTGGCCTGAATGATTAAGAAAGTATCACGTAATGAGTTACGTAAACAAAGACATTATCGTGTACGTGCTAAAGTTACAGGAACTGCAGAGCGCCCACGCTTAAATGTTTTCCGCTCTAGCAAACACATTTATGCGCAAATCATTGACGATGTAACTGGTACTACATTAGTTAGTGCATCAACTTTAGATAAAGATTTAAATATCGCTTCTACAGGAAATGTTGAAGCAGCTAAAGCAGTTGGAGCAGCAGTTGCAAAACGCGCTTCAGAAAAAAATATCACAGCAGTTGTTTTCGACCGTGGAGGATATATCTATCACGGACGTGTTGCAGCATTAGCTGAAGCAGCTCGTGAAAATGGATTACAATTCTAATTTAGAAGGAGGGACAAAGATGCGTCAAATCATTGACCCTAGTAACTTAACACTTGAAGAACGTGTTGTTACTATTAATCGTGTAACAAAAGTAGTTAAAGGTGGACGTCGTTTCCGTTTTGCTGCTCTAGTTGTTGTCGGTGACAAAAATGGTCACGTAGGTTTCGGTACTGGTAAAGCTCAAGAAGTACCAGAAGCAATTAAAAAAGCAGTTGAAAGTGCTAAAAAGAACTTAATCTATGTACCTATCGTTGGAACTACAATTCCTCACCAAATCACTGGTGAATTCGGTTCAGGTAGCGTATTATTAAAACCTGCTTCTGCCGGTACTGGAGTTATCGCTGGTGGACCTGTACGTAACGTATTAGAGTTAGCTGGAGTACAAGATATCCTATCAAAATCTTTAGGATCTAACACACCAATCAACATGGTGCGTGCAACAATCAACGGTTTAGAAAATTTAAAAACAGTTGAACGTGTAGCTGAATTACGCGGTAAAACTGTTGAAGAAATCTTAGGATAAGGAGGGAACTCCAATGGCTAAAGAATTACACATTACTTTAACACGTAGTGTAATCGGTCAAAATGAATCTCAACGTGCAACAGTTCAAGCTCTTGGTTTACGTAAAATGAATCAAACAGTTGTTAAAGCTGACAACGTAGCTGTTCGCGGTATGATTAATAAAGTATCTCATTTAGTGACTGTAGAAGAGAAATAATCAAAGGAGGTGACTTTCGGTGAAATTACATGAGTTAACTTATACTGAAGGGTCTCGTAAAGATAGAAAACGTATCGGTCGTGGTCACGGTTCTGGTCAAGGTAAAACTGCAGGTAAAGGACACAAAGGACAAAACGCTCGTTCAGGTGGTGGAGTTCGTATCGGATTCGAAGGTGGTCAAACTCCTTTATTCCGTCGTTTACCAAAACGTGGATTTACAAACATTAACCGTAAAGAGTACGCTATCGTTAATTTAGATCAATTAAATAAATTCGAAGACGGAACAATTGTTACTGCAGAACTTTTATTAGAAACTGGAGTAATCAAAAAATTACATTCTGGGGTTAAAGTTTTAGGACAAGGACAATTAGAGAAGAAATTAACTGTTAAAGCAGCTAAATTCTCAAAAACAGCAGAAGAACGTATTGGAGCTCTAGGTGGATCAATCGAGGTGGTATAATGGCTACTTTCAGTAAAATATGGAAGAACGCTGATTTACGAAAAAGGATTCTATTTACGTTAATGATTTTTATCGTTTATCGTTTAGGATCTTATATTCCTGTGCCAACCATCAACACTTCTGTGTTAGAAGCCTCTGCTCAAACTCCTATGCTTGGGTTTATTGATACATTAAGTGGAGGGGCATTAAAACGATTTTCATTGTTTGCAATGTCTATCTCTCCTTATATTACTGCATCAATTATTATTCAGTTGCTTCAAATGGATGTTATCCCTATTTTGTCTGAATGGGCAAAAGAAGGTGAAACTGGTAAGCGTAAGTTAAATCAATTAACACGCTATGTCACGTTAGTACTTGCCTTTGTACAAGCTATTACAATGGCAATTGGTTTCGACTTAATGTATGGAGGAGTTTTATTAGAAAGTCATTCTATTTTAACTTATCTATATATCGCTCTAACGATGACAGCAGGTACTGCTGTTATGATTTTCCTTGCTGATCAAATAACTAGCAAGGGAATTGGTAATGGTACATCAATGATTATCGTGGCAGGTATTTTATCTCGTGTTCCATATATGCTAAACGATTTATACACGAAATACTTGGTAAATATAACACTTTCAAATGTATTAGCATTTATTTCAGTGCTTGCACTATTGCTTTTAACAATTATTGCTGTTATATATTTACAAAGCGCAACTAGAAAATTACCAATTCAATATGCAAATAGACATAATTCAGCTCAGTTATCAGGACGAAAAGATTCATTTATCCCATTGAAGTTAAATTCAGCAGGTGTAATTCCAGTAATCTTCTCGGTTTCATTAGTGAGTTTACCGTTAACTGTAGTATCGTTTCTTCCTGAATCAGGAGTTACGAAATGGATTACAACAATTTTTGACTACACACAACCAATTGGATTTATTTTATATGTTGTATTAATCGTTGCTTTCACTTACTTCTACGCTTTCGTACAAGTAAGTCCTGAAAAAGTGGCTGAAAACCTTAAAAAACAAGGATCTTATATTCCAGGCGTTCGTCCGGGTGCGGATACTGAAGAATATCTATCTAAAGTATTATCACGTATCACTTTTATTGGAGCTATTTATCTAGTTGTTATTGCGGGTCTACCAATCTTATTTGGCGCAATCACTGATTTACCTAGTAGTGTAGAAATTGGTGGTACTAGCTTACTGATTGTTGTAGGAGTTGCAATTGAAACTGCTAAGCAAATCCAAACAAAAACAATGGATCAAAAATATAGAGGATTCATCAAATAATCGAGGTGATATGATGAAAATCGTATTTATGGGGCCTCCAGGTGCTGGTAAAGGTACTCAAGCAGAAAAAATTATTGAAACTTATCAAATTCCACATATCTCAACTGGTGATATGTTTAGGAAAGCGATAAAAGACCAAACTGAATTAGGTATGGAAGCTAAACGTTACATGGATCAAGGTGCACTTGTACCTGACCATGTTACAATTGGTATAGTAAAGGATCGCTTGTCTGAATCAGATTGCAAGTCGGGATTCCTGTTAGATGGTTTTCCACGAACAGTAGATCAGGCAAAAGCCTTAGATGAAATACTGACTTCGCTTGATTCAAAGATTGATTATGTAATTAATATTGATGTTGATTTAAATATTCTTAAAGAGCGCTTAACAGGACGTCGTATTTGTCGTTCTTGTGGAGCAACTTATCATAAAATCTTCAATCCATCTGCAGTTGAGGGTGTTTGCGACAAATGTGGTGGCGAATTATATCAACGTAAAGATGATAATGAAGAAACGGTTGGTAATCGCTTAGATGTTTACGTTAATCAAACTAAACCATTATTAGATTATTACTCTTTAGCAGGAAATCTTGTTAATATTAATGGTCAGCAATCAATTGATCTTGTATTTGAAGAGATTCAAAACGTACTCGGAGGCAATAATTAATGATTATTTGTAAGACTCCACGCGAAATTGAAATTATGCGAGAAGCTGGGCGTATTGTTGCTTTGGCTCATCATGAGGTCCAAAAACACATTAAACCTGGCGTAACAACAAAACATTTAGATAAAATTGTTGAGGATGTTATTCGCAGTCAAGGCGCTATACCTTCTTTTAAAGGTTATCATGGATTCCCTGCAAGTATTTGTGCATCAGTTAATGATGAGCTTGTACATGGTATACCAGGAAATCGTGTACTAAAAGAAGGAGATATTATCTCAATTGACATTGGTGCAAAATATAATGGATACCACGGAGATTCAGCTTGGACTTATCCAGTTGGTAAAATCTCAGATGAAGCTCAACATTTACTTGATGTTACAAAAGAATCATTATTTATCGGTTTAGAATTTGCAAAAGCGAATAATCGTTTATCTGATATTTCTCATGCGATTCAAACGTATGTAGAATCTCATAATTATTCAATTGTTCGTGAGTATGCGGGTCATGGTGTCGGTCAAGATCTCCATGAAGATCCTTCTATTCCACATTACGGACCTCCAGGACGAGGACCAAGATTGAAAACAGGTATGACTTTAGCTATTGAACCTATGGTTAATTTTGGTGAGAGATACGTTCGTACTCTTGCTGATAATTGGACTGTAGTAACAAGAGATAAGAGTATCTGTGCTCATTTTGAACATACTGTTGTCATCACTGACGATGGATATGAAATATTAACTAAGTTATAAAGATAAGGAGGCATAATCAATGGCTAAGCAAGACGTTATTGAAGTAGAAGCTACCGTTATCGATAATTTGCCAAATGCTATGTTTAAAGTAGAATTAGAAAATGGTCATCAATTAATAGCTCACGTTTCTGGTAAAATCCGTATGAACTTCATTCGTATTTTACCAGGTGATAAAGTAACAGTAGAATTATCTCCTTATGATTTAACACGTGGGCGCATTACATATCGTCATAAATAGAGACTCCGATATAATCAAAAATGAGGAGGTTTTAATTCATGAAAGTAAGACCATCTGTAAAACCTATCTGCGATAAATGTAAAGTTATTCGCCGTAAAGGTAAAGTAATGGTAATTTGTGAAAATCCAAAACATAAACAAAAACAAGGATAAGCTTTAGGAGGTGCAATGTATGGCACGTATTGCTGGTATCGATATTCCTCGCGATAAACGCGTTGTAATTTCATTAACATACATCTACGGAATCGGTAAACCAACAGCTCAACAAATTTTAGCTGCAGCTGGTGTATCTGAAGATACACGTGTACGCGATTTAACTGAAGATGAGTTAAACCGTATTCGTACTGAAGTAGATAAATTAAAAGTAGAAGGTGACTTACGTCGTGAAATCTCATTAAACATCAAACGTTTAATGGAAATTGCGTCATTCCGTGGTGTTCGCCACCGTCGTAGCTTACCAGTACGCGGACAAAACACTAAAAATAATGCGCGTACTCGTAAAGGTCCACGTAAAACAGTTGCTAATAAGAAAAAATAGTTAGGAGGGTCATCACATGGCACGTAAACAAGTTACTCGTAAACGTCGTGTTAAAAAGAATATTGCTACAGGTGTAGCACATATCCACTCGACTTTCAATAATACAATTGTTACGATTACTGATCCTCATGGAAATGCAATCTCATGGTCAAGTGCAGGTGCATTAGGATTCAAAGGTTCTCGTAAATCAACTCCATTTGCTGCTCAAATGGCATCAGAAGCTGCTGCTAAAGCTGCAATGGATCATGGTATGAAGAGTGTAGACGTTACTGTTAAAGGACCTGGTCCTGGTCGTGAAGCTGCTATCCGTGCTTTACAAGCAGCAGGATTAGATGTAACAGCTATCAAAGACGTTACTCCAGTACCTCACAATGGTTGTCGTCCACCAAAACACCCACGTGGTTAATCAGGAAGAAATTTGAAAGTAGTACCCTACTATTAAGCGATCCTGAGGAGGGAAATCGATGTTAGAAATCGAAAAACCAAGAATTGAAGTTGAAGAATACATCAAAGATGAATTCTATGGGAAATTTGTTATTGAGCCTCTTAAACGTGGATATGGTACTACGTTAGGGAATTCCTTACGTCGAGTATTACTATCATCACTTCCTGGAGCTGCAGTAACATCTATCTCTATAGAGGGAGTTCAACATGAATTTACCGCTATCGATGGTGTAGTAGAAGATGTAACACAAATCATTTTAAATTTAAAAAACTTAATCTTATCAATTGATACAGAAGAAGTTAAAGAACTTCGTATTGATGTAGCTCGTGAAGGTGCAGTTACTGCAGCTGATATCGAGTGTGACGAAGAAGTAACTATCATCAATCCTGAATTACACATTGCTACATTATCAGCTACTGGTCGTTTACGTATGACTATGAAAGCTCGTCGTGGTAATGGATATGTAGGTGCTGATGATAACAAAAAGTTACTTGAAAGCGCAGGAGAGATCGCTATCGACTCTATCTACACACCAGTTACACGTGTATCTTATGATGTTGAAAAGACTCGTGTTGGTCAAGATGCATCTTACGATAAATTAACATTAGAAGTTTGGACAAATGGAAGTATTAATCCACAAGAGGCTATCTCTGTAGCATCTAAAATCTTAGTTGAACACTTCAGTATTTTAGTTAACTTAAATGAAGCAGGGCAACTTGCATCATTTATCGTTGAGCGTGAAGATGAAGAGAAAAACAAAGTATTAGAAATGCCAATTGAAGAGTTAGACTTATCAGTTCGCTCTTATAACTGTTTACGTCGTGCTGGAATCAATACAGTAGAAGAATTAGCTCGTCATTCTGAAGAAGATATGATGAAAGTTCGTAACTTAGGTAAAAAATCATTAAAAGAAGTTAAGGATAAACTTGACGAATTAGGATTAAGCTTAGGTTGCACTAAATAGATAATCTATTTTTTATAAATGTTATATTCCATTTTTTCAATGGAAGGAGGAATTTTAAGTGGCTTACAGAAAATTAGGACGTCTTAGTCATCAACGTAAAGCAATGTTACGTGATTTATCAACTGATTTAATTATCAATGAACGTATCGTTACAACTGAGGCTCGCGCTAAAGAATTACGTTCAGTAGTTGAAAAATTAATTACTTTAGGTAAACGCGGAGACTTACATGCTCGTCGTCAAGCAGCTGCATATGTACGTGCAGAAATCGCTAACGATGAAACTGGAGCAACTGCAGTTCAAAAATTATTCTCTGATATCGCACCTCGTTACGCTGAGCGTAATGGTGGATACACTCGTATCTTAAAAGTTGGACCTCGTCGTGGGGATGCAGCTGATATGGTAGTTATCGAGTTAGTATAATTTTAAAAACCTTAAAACTATCTTTGATATGTTTTAAGGTTTTTTTTTGTTTAAAGAAACATACTAATTCTGTACGGTGATTATGATTGTTTTAATGATAATATTAGGATGTTTTTTTAAAAATGAACCGATTTTGTTGGAAAAATGTGTTAGTTTATTCTTTTAATTTACAAGGAAAGATTTATATTTTTTGTAAGTATGATATAATAAAAATGTTGTAAAAAGGAGGCCGACAGTTTGATTAATACAGTAGAAGATTTTACTTTTTTAAATCTGGTATTAGTGGGATTAGATGTTTATTTTGTATGGTTAATTATCTATTATGTTTTAAGATTAATTAAATCAAATGTACGTGCCGTTCAAATTTTAAAGGGTGTCATTTTGATTTATATCATTGACATCATCAGTCAAGTTTTTGATCTCTATACATTAAATTCACTTATAGGGAATGTTATTGACTGGGGCCTACTTGCAATTATAATCGTTTTCCAACCTGAGATTCGTAGTGGTCTTGAACAAATCGGCCGTAATAGCACTTTAAATAGGGAAAAAAATATTTTAGGTGATCGGGACATTGTTAGTATATTAACTAATTCAGTGGAATTTTTAGCTAAACGTCGCATTGGGGCATTAATAGTCATTGAAAGAGGGGTCAAATTAGATGAGTTTATTACCCCATCTACTATTGTTGATGGAGAGATATCTCAAGAACTTTTAACAACTATTTTCGTACCTACTACACCATTACATGATGGAGCTGTTATGATTCGCGATGGTAAATTATACTGTGCCGGAGCTTATTTACCGTCTACAAGACGTGAGGATATAAATAAGGCATTTGGTACACGTCATAGAGCAGCTATTGGAATTAGTGAAATTTCTGATAGTATTACTTTAGTTGTTTCAGAAGAAACAGGAAGATTCTCTATTGCATATAAGGGAGAACTAAAGGTTTATGATCAAGTAGATTTATTCTCAAGGGATTTAAAACAGTATCTAAGTTAGAATGAAATGGTAAGGGCGGTGTCACAATGAAAAACCCATTTTTTAAAAAATCAGCTAAAGCAAACAAAAATCAGAAACCTGACGTTGATTCAAATGAAATTGCTCGTCAGATTGCAATTGAAACAGTAAAAGATACTGAAAAGTTTTTTCAGAAAATTTCTTCGTTCTTCAAGAATATATGGAGATTTTTAACTACTCCTAGTTTGATTTTAGGTATTTTAAAGGTTAATAATCTTGATCATTTTTATGAGAGTTTTTTAAGAAATGAGAAGTTAACTAAAATTTTAGCTTTAATCGTTGCCATTATTGTTGCTGCAAGTACTAGATATGCACCAAGTGTTACTGAAAGGTATTCAGTAGATATTAATAGTTATCCACTTGTTTCATATTATGATAAAGAGCGGATGGTAATTGAAGGACTTCCTGACACTGTTGATGTTACGTTAATAGGGGATAAGAGTCAGGTTGATATTGCTAAAACAAAAGGTAGTTTTGAAATTTATGCAGATTTAACAGATTTACCTCCTGGTACGCATAAAGTTAATTTAGCTTATAGTAAATTAGGGGATAAATTAGATGTTAAAATTGATCCAAGTACAATCGTTGTTACGATTATGGCGTTAACAGAGACTGATAAAAAAGTTCAGGCAGATTTTGTTAATTTAGATCAGATTGATGAAATGTATGTTTTAAGTGAACCTCAATTGGCACTAGATACTGTAAAAATAAAAGGTCCTCAAACAGTAGTTGACCAAGTGGCAAGTGTTAAGGCAATTATTGATGTTTCAGATTTAACAAAATTAGCTGACTATGAAGCTCCTGTTTTTGCTTATGATAAACTAGGTAATAAACTAGATGTAGAAATTAAACCAGACAAGTTATCAGCAACTGTCCAAGTGACAAGTCCGAGTAAAGTAGTACCAGTAGAGGCAATTGTAACTGGGAATGCACCAGATGGGTATAGTGTTAGTGGATTGACTTTAACGCCATCCGAGGTTAAATTATATGGTGAAGCTTCTCAACTTGAAACTTTCGAGAAATTACAAATTCAGGTTGACTTGTATCAATTGGATGAGAATAATGAGTTGATTGTTAAATTAGATAAGCCGGAAAATATTCATAAAATGGATGCCGACACAATTAAAGTAAAGGTGACGTTTGAGGAAACACAAACGAAGGTATTAGAAGATGTTTCAGTAGACTTTAAAAACTTAGATGCTAACTATCGTATTAAAGCAAAAACTTTAGAGGATGCGATGTTAGATGTTACGTTAAAAGGGTCAACGACAAAGTTGAATTCTATATCAAGTGATGATATAAAAATATATATCGATCTTATGGGATATGGTGTTGGTGAATATGAAGTGCCAATTACTATTGAAGCTCCAACTGGTGTGTTAGTTGAGTCTAATAAGTCTAAGGTTCATGTCATAATTACAGAATAAAAGTGAGGTTATTATATATGGGAAAATACTTTGGAACAGATGGAATTCGAGGAGTAGCAAATACTGAGCTAACTCCAGAATTCGCATTAAAATTAGGACGTATTTTAGGACATCATTTAAAGGAAAAAAATACTCGTCCTAAGGTTTTAATCGGGCGCGATACTCGTATTTCTGGTGAATTATTAGAAAGTGCCTTAATTGCAGGTCTAGTGTCATCTGGTGCTGATGTATTAACGCTTGGTGTGATTACCACTCCAGGAGTAGCTTACTTAACAAAAAATTTAGATGTTGATGCGGGAGTTATGATTTCTGCTTCTCATAATCCAGTTCAAGATAATGGAATTAAAATTTTTAGCCATAGTGGATATAAATTAAGTGACCAAGAAGAAGAAGAAATCGAAGCTTTAATTGATTCAAGTGATGAACTACCACGTCCAATTGCTGGTGAAATCGGACGTGTTGAAGATTTCCAAATGGGATCTCAAAAATATGTGAACTTTATTAAAGGAACTGTTGGTCAAAAATTAACGGGATTAAAGATTGTATTAGATTGTGCGAATGGAGCAAGTTCAGCATTAGCACCTCAATTATTTGCTGATTTAGATGCTGATATTGTAACTGTATCATCTAATCCAGATGGAATTAATATTAATCATAATTGTGGTTCAACTCATCCGGAAAACTTAGCAAAAGAAGTCGTGAAGCATGAAGCACATTTAGGATTTGCTTTTGATGGAGACTGTGATCGTTTAATTGCGGTTGATCATAATGGAAACATTATTGATGGTGATTACATTATGTTTATCGTTGGTCGCTATTTAAATGAAAAAGGATTATTAAAACAAGGAACAGTCGTTTCAACTGTTATGAGTAACTTAGGATTCTATAATGCTGTTGAAGCTAATGGATTACATAGTGTCCAAACGAAAGTTGGAGATCGTTATGTTCTAGAGGAAATGTTGAAAAATGATTACAACTTCGGTGGAGAACAATCAGGACATTTAATCTTCTTAGATTATGGAACAACTGGAGATGGAATGTTAAGTGCAGTTCAATTAGCTAAAATTATCGTTGAAAAAGGTCAATCACTTGCTGATTTAGCTAAAGAAATGCCTAAGTATCCTCAGTTATTAAAAAATCTTCGTGTTGAAGATAAAAATGCCATGATGACCAATGAGGCTATTTTAGCTGTGATTGCTGAAGTAGAGGCAGAAATGAATGGTAAAGGCCGCGTCTTAGTTCGTCCTTCAGGAACGGAACCATTAGTTCGTGTTATGGTTGAAGCTGAAACAGAAGAGTTATGTGAAAGCTATGTAGAGCGTATCTTAGCTATTGTAGAAAAAGAATTGAAATAGTAGTTAAAAAGGAGTGATTTATCACTCCTTTTTATGTTTTTTTAGGTATAAATATAAAATAGCATTTTAAAATCATTAGCATATGATATAATGGAAATGTTGCTTTCATAGTGGGAAGGAGGGTAGCAAGGGTAGAAAGAAGATCTATTCATATTAAGCGCCAGAGCTGTGTTTTAGGGTAGGAGCAGCTGACGAGGTGAAGGTTAATCGATTTTTCGGCGGATGCCTTCCGGCTGGATATCTCAGTCGTAGTCTTCAAACAAAACTAAGAGGTAACTCTTACGACAAAATTGAAGAAAAAGATAAATAGAAAGCAGCTCTAACTAAATTATATTAAATAAGGAGTTGTGAATTTTTATGTGTGGAATCGTTGGATATATTGGTGGGCAAGACGTTAAAGATATTTTATTAAATGGGTTAGAAAAATTAGAGTATCGTGGATATGATTCAGCAGGAATTGCAGTTGTGAACGAGGCAGGAGTTCATATTTTTAAAGATAAGGGACGTATTGCACATTTACGTACAGTCGTTGACGAAACAGTTTTATCAACAGTAGGAATTGGGCATACACGTTGGGCAACTCATGGAGCACCAAATCAACGTAATTCTCATCCTCATCAATCAAGCACTGGTCGTTTCACAGTTGTGCATAACGGTGTGATTGAAAATGAATTAGAATTACGTAAAGAGTATTTACCAAACTACAACTTTATTTCAGATACTGATACTGAAGTGATTGTTGCCTTAATCGAAAAATTTGTTTTAGAAAAAGAAGATGTTGAGTTAGCGATTCGCCACGTGATGAGTATTTTACACGGATCTTACGCTTTAGGAGTCATCGATGCACAGAATCCTGAAGTATTATATGCTGCTAAAAACAAGTCGCCAATGTTAATTGGGCTTGGTGAAGGATTCAATATGATTGGATCTGATGCAATGGCAATGTTACAGTGTACAAATCAATTCGTTGAAATTGAAGATGAAGAATTTATTAAATTAACTCGTGAAGAGGTTACCATTTATAACTTATTAGGAGTTAAAATTAAACGTGATCCATTCACAGCAGAACTTGATGCATCTGACATCGAAAAAGGAACATATCCTCATTACATGTTAAAAGAAATTGATGAGCAACCATATGTTATTCGACGTATTGTTGAACAATATTTCGAGGATGGAGAAATTAAAATTGATCCAGAAATCGTCAAAGCTGTCAGTGAAGCAGATCGATTATATATTGTGGCTGCTGGGACAAGTATGCATGCTGGTTTCGTAGGAAAGCAAATGTTTGAACAATTAGCGGGGATTCCAACTGAAGTTCATATTTCATCTGAATTTGTTTATAATACGCCAGTTATCAGTCAAAATCCTTTATTCATCTTTATTTCTCAATCAGGAGAAACAGCAGATAGCCGTGCTGTATTAGTTAAAATTAAACAATTAGGATATAAATCATTAACCATTACAAATGTACCGGGATCAACTTTATCTCGTGAAGCAGACCATACTTTATTATTATATGCAGGTCCTGAAATTGCAGTTGCTTCAACAAAAGCATATACCGCTCAAGTAGCCGTTCAAGCGATCTTAGCTGCTCGTGTAGGAGAAAATCATAATTTAGATTTATCACGTGAATTAGCCATTGTTGCAAATGTCATGGAAAGTATTACAGATGATAAAGAGCAATTCGCTGATATTGCAAAAGATTACTTAACAGCTCGTAACTGCTTCTATATTGGTCGTCATGTTGATTACTATGTCGCACTTGAAGCGTCATTAAAATTAAAAGAAATTTCTTATATTCAAACGGAAGGATTCGCAGCAGGAGAATTAAAACACGGAACGATTGCTTTAATTGAAAAAGGGACTCCTGTTATTGCGATTGTCTCTCAAGAGTCTGTTAACTTAAATACACGTTCAAATGTGAAAGAAGTTAAAGCTCGTGGAGCAAATACAGTTGTCATCTCATTAAAATCATTAAGTTCTGAAACTGACCAAATTGTGATTGATGACGTACATCCATTACTAACACCATTAGTAACCGTTGTGCCAACACAATTAATTTCTTATTATGCG